>JAPOUP010000160.1 GCA_026708635.1 Rhodobacter sp. | reverse complement strand
GCTCAAGCACCGCCGCTTCCAGTTTCAAGAAGGCCGCGCGAAACTCCCGTCTGCACCACTTGCACCGCGCCTCGCCGTCGCACGGCTGGCGGCAGTCAACGCATAGCCCCTCCGCGTGACGCTCTGCCCTAATGGCTTTGCGGCGAGTCGACGGGGGATCCGGGGTCTCAGTGGGTGTCGGGTCGTCCTCCAAATCCGTCACGGTGTCGTTTTTGCCGCGCTGGACCATGCCGGCCAGCGCGGCCTTGATACCCTTGTCCGCAAGGGTTTCCGCGCTCTCGCCGCTCGCGGCAAGCTTCATCATGCGCTGCGCCGTCCGCTCCGGAATGCCCGCGCGCTTAAGGAAGGGAATCCACTCCCCGTGGTCGCATTCGGCCTTGGCTTCGGCGAGCATGGACCCGCAGTCGAGATAGGCTTGCGCGGCCTCGACAGATTTGGAGCGGCCGAGCCGGAACGCCTCGCCGACCCGATCGGCCAGGACAGTGAGTCTGTTCGACAGGGGCGGGTCGGTGACTTCGGGTTTGGCAGGCTGGACGTCACCGGCCGGTTTCCTATGTTCTCGGTCAGTCTCATGTGTCATTTCACATCTCCATAATATGATGGTTAGTCCCCATAAATTGCGGTGTTTCTCTTTTCCGCATTCCCGAGTTCCACCGCTTCCTGAAGGGCCGGCTGGACGCCGAACGGACCGACGAACTCGCCACCATGATGCGCAAGGCGGGACTACTGATATGAAGATCAATCCGGCACCGCACGGCCCCGGTCGCGGACAATCCGGGTTCGGCGCCTCCGATGGACGCACTCAATCCTGGCAGAAAATCACGATGATTGCGGGTCGAAGCGATTATGTTTGCAGCTCGCTACAGATAGCGTCCGTCATCGAACGACACGATTTCCTCGGAAAACACCTCGATGGGTCTATCCCGATACCCCGAGTCAGTGCGACGGTTACGGAAATACGCCCCGATCTCCGCAAGGTTCTCCTGTCCTGTTGCAGGCCGGAAGCTCCCCCCCGCGGCACTGCATTCGCTGGCAAACACGCGGAATGTGTGTTCCTGGGTGGTGGCGATGTCGAGCCAATCCCGGAACAATGCGCGCGTATCCGTGCGGCGGCCGTTGCCGAGAGCCGCTAACCCGACGCGATCAAGGTGATCTCGGCAATGTCATGTGCGGTCGCCAGATCAACCGAGGAGGCGCGGAAAAAGCGTCAATCCATGCTCTCGGCGCGAAATCCGGATATCGCGGCCGCGTCCTACGCCATGTTTGCCGGTCCGGAAATCGGAAACCACCCGCCGGATATGCCGATGTACTCTCTCGCGACCGAAATGTCGCAAACCCGGATCTTGCGACATGGACATACCACGGTAGGAGAGGTACTTGAGGATTGGCACGGGAACGGCGTAAAGCCAGAACCTCTGGTAGGCACCGGCGCCGGGATCGCGGACACTCTGATCGCATTCGCGGACGATGCGGATATTGATGGCTTTGTCCTGACGCCCCTGGTCCAGCCGATGGGGACTTTGGACTTTGTCAACGGGGTTCTTCCGGAGCTAGATCGCCGGGGCGCGCGGTCAGTGAACGATGCGGAGGATAGGGCTGGCGGCGGACCGAAGACCCTTCGGGAGAGCCTCTTCGGCCCTGGCGACGCGTGGCTGGCATTTGATCACCCGGGCGCCGCGTTTCGCGAACCCTCACCGGGTCGCCGGAGCGGAGCCCAAGGAGAATGACTGATAAGGAGGAACGTTGAATGGTTAGTGGACTGCAGCTATCGCGCGAGGATCTCACGCAGGCCTATCGGCGCATGCGTCGAATTCGGGTTTTCGAGAACGCCCTGCATGCCGAATTCGCGGCGGGCGAGATTCCCGGCTTCGTGCACCTGTACGCCGGTGAGGAGGCATCCGGTGTCGGGGTCTGCATGCACCTCGATGACAGGGACGCCATCGCGTCGACCCATAGGGGGCACGGACATTGCATCGCAAAGGGCGTGGAAACCGGCCCAATGATGATGGAGATCTTCGGTCGCGAGGGCGGTATCTGCGGCGGCAAGGGCGGCTCGATGCATATCGCCGACCTTTCCAGGGGCATGCTGGGCGCGAATGGAATCGTGGGCGCCGGCGGGCCATTGGCCTGCGGCGCCGCCCTGACGGCCAAAACATTGGGAACGGGCGGCGTCGGCGTGGCCTTTTACGGCGACGGAGCGTCGAACCAGGGATCTATCCTGGAGAGCTACAATCTGGCGAAGATCTGGAATCTACCGATGGTCTTCGTCTGTGAGGACAATGGCTTCGCGGAATCCACGGCGTCCTCCTGGTCGGTCGGAGGCAGCCAGATCGATCGCGGAAAGGGCTTCGGAATCCCTTCGCGGGAAGTCAACGGCAATGACTTTTTCGAGGTTTTCAACACCGCCGGTGAAGCCATCGAACGGGCCCGCGCCGGTGAGGGGCCAACGCTCCTGCACATGCGCCTCGCGCGTTACTACGGCCATTTCGAGGGCGACGCCATGACCTACAAGACCGCCGAGGAACAGGCCACCGAGAAGGCCAACGATCCGCTGGACTTCTTCCGCGGCCGGGTAATCGAGACACAGCTGTTGCGGCAAACCGACCTTGATGCGGTTGACGCCGAAATCGATGCGGAAATCGCGGAAGCCTTGGCCGCGGCCAAGGCGGCGCCAATGCCACCCACGGATCAACTGACCACCGACGTTTACGTCAGCTACTGAGGAGGACGCTGAAATGCCAATGAAAAGCTACCGCGAAGCGATCAACGAGGCGTTGGTGCAGGAGATGGAACGTGACGAACGCGTTATCCTGATGGGTGAGGATATCTCGGGCGGAACCGGAGGCAACGGCGACCAGGACGCCTGGGGTGGCCCGCTTGGCGTGACCAAGGGGCTTAGGCCAAAGTTCGGTCCGGATCGGGTACTGGATACACACCTGGCCGAGATTTCCTTTGTCGGGGCGGCCGCCGGCGCCGCCGCCACGGGGCTGAGACCGGTCGTGGAACTGATGTTCGTCGACTTCATGGGCGTCTGCTTTGACCAGATTTTCAATCAGGCGGCTAAATTCCGGTATATGTTTGGCGGGAAGGCGGTGACGCCGATGGTCGTACGCATGATGTACGGGGCCGGATTCCGGGCGGCGTCGCAGCACTCGCAATGCCTCTACCCGATGTTCACCCACATTCCGGGGCTCAAGGTGGCGCTGCCGTCAAACGCCTACGAGGCCAAGGGGCTCCTGACCCAGGCCATCCGCGACGACGATCCCGTCATGTTCTTCGAGCACAAGATGCTTTATGACGAGACGGCCGAAGTGCCGGACGAGCCTTACGCGATCCCCTTCGGCGAGGCGAACGTCACCAGGGAAGGCGACGATGTCACCGTCGTGGCCTTCGGGCGCATGGTCAATATCGCCGGTCAGGCCGCCGACAGCCTGGCGAAGGCGGGCATCACCTGCACGGTCGTCGACCCCCGTACGACCTCGCCGCTTGATACCGAGACCATCCTGGAAACCGTCGAGGAAACCGGACGTCTTGTCGTCGTGGACGAAGCCCATCCAAGATGTTCGATGGCTTCCGACATCGCGGGGCTTGTGGCCGAGAATGCCTTCGGCGCGCTCAAGGCTCCGATCAGGCTCGTCACCGCGCCCCATGCTCCAGTGCCGTTCTCACCCGCGCTTGAGGACGCCTATATCCCGAGTGTCGGCAAGATCGAGGACGCCGTGCGCGACGCTATGGGGCACGGCTCAAGGGAGGCCGCGGAATGAGCGGCATTGAGGCGATCACCATGCCCAAATGGGGCCTTGCCATGCTGGAGGGCACGGTGACCGGCTGGGACGTTGCCGAAGGCGACGAGGTCTCCGCCGGTCAGGAGATCATGGAGATCGAGACGTCCAAAATCGCCAATGTCTATGAGAGTCCCGTTTCCGGGGTCATCAACCGCATCGTGGCGACGGAGGGCGAAACGCTGCCTGTGGGCGCGCTCCTGGCGGTGGTGGCCGGGGCCGGAACGGAGTCCTCGGCCGTCGACGCCTATATCGCGGATTTCCAGGAAAACTTTGTGCCGCCCGAACCCGACGGCGACGACGGCCCCGCGGCCCAGACCATCGAGGTGCCGGGATTCACCATCAGGCGGCTTGCGATGGGCCCCGGGACCGGGACCCCGATCGTGCTGATCCACGGGTTTGGCGCCGATCTGGAAAGCTGGGCCTTCAATCAGGCGGACCTTGCCGCCGAGCGTCCCGTTCACGCAATCGACCTGCCAGGGCATGGCGGATCGGGCAAGGACGTGGGCGATGGCTCGGTTTCCGCCCTTTCCGCGGCGGTTGTCGCCTATATGCGGCACGAGGGCCTCCCGGACGCGCATCTTGTCGGCCATTCCCTTGGGGGCGCCGTTGCGGTGGAGGTCGCCCGCGGCGAACCCGACCTGGTCTCCGCGCTGACATTGGTGGCGCCCGCGGGTTTCGGGCCGGACATCGCGGGTGACTTCATAGATGGCTTCATCTCACAGTCCCGCGCGCGCAGGCTCCGCGGCGTGCTGGAAATGCTGGTATCCGATCCGGGGCTTGTCACCACGGACATGGTCGAGGGCGTCCTGCGCTTCAAACGGCTCGACGGGGCGCTGGACGCCCTGAAGGCCGTGGCGGCTGCGAATTTTGAGGGTAACGCGCAGCGAAACGATTTGCGCGATCACCTGTCCGGACTGTCGCAACCCGTTCGGGTCGTTTGGGGCAGCGAGGACCGCGTGCTGTCGGCAAGCCATGCCGACGGCATGGAAGGCGCCCGGATCACCTTGCTGGAAGGGGCTGGCCATATCGTTCATATGGAGAGGGCCGCGGAGGTAAACCGAACGATATTGGGCTGACCCCGGACATGGGGAATCCCCCCGGATCAATCGGCTTGAGAAGGCCGGGACAGGTCTCGGACAGACGGCGCCGCCCACCGGGCCAACGGTCTCGGGGTGAAGGAACCGCGCGTCGAACGTTAGCCCTGAAGGCGGTCGCGGGCGATTTCCGTATGGCGGGGCGCGGTTCCCGGTGGGCCGGATGAAAGTGTCCGCGATCCCGTTCAATGATATCCCCGGCACGCCAGGGTCCCGCTCGATGCCATCGCGCGCGGGTCAGACAGCCTCGGGTTTCGGCCCTCGAGCGCCCGGTCAGTGGCCGAAGACGCTATAGTCGCCGTTCAGGATCATCTGGATCGAGACATGGATGCCCAGCAAACCAAAAAACACCCATTGTGAGTTCAGGCCCAGGACAACGAAGTAAAGATATCGCCGGTTGGTCCCGCCCTGCAGGTTCGCGCCGAAGAAACCGATCCAGTAGACCAGGGTTCCATGCACCAGCTGCCAATACAGCATCACCCCGATAATGCCCGTGACGGGCGCGGGCAGAATGTCGACGCTGTAGGCGAGGTACAGGATCAGTGTCGGGACCGGAACCAGAAATCCATTGGCGAAGTCGATATTGTAGCCGTAGGAGCGCCGGTCCGCGTAAGAGCGGTCCATTTGCGAGTAGATGGCCCATAAATCCGCCCATGTGATCGGCAGAAGCAGTCTGGAAAGGGGGACCCTGGAGGCAAGAAAGGCTACAATCGACGAGCGGCCGGTCTCCAGCTCGAAGTCGCGCCAATACCCGATGCGTTGATCGACGTAATCGCGGCAAAGGGCCAGGCAGATCTCCAGGTAACAGACCATCAGGTTGACGGAGAGAAACAGGACCAACAGGGCATGTATGACGCTAAAGTCGCCATGGACCCAGTTCCGGGCGCAAACGCCGGTCAGCGTCAAAGCCGACAGAACCAGCCCGGCGAACAGCCATATCGGCGTTTCCACGCGGATCCCGCGTGAATCGGGCCCCGCCCGTTCGGTCTCGGTTGGACGTTCAGCCATCGCCCGCGCGACCGCTGCCGCGGCCCGCGCCCGCAATGCCGGTCGCATGCGGGCATTCGGACCCGCGGGGCGGGAAAACCCGCGGGGTGTGGGGCAAGGGCGCGGACTTTCGGGCGAGCGCTCTCACGAAACCGCCGCCCATTGATTCCGGTCTTCAGGTCGAGCCGCCGCAGGGCCCGGATGTACTGCCCCGCACGCTATATCAGCCCCCCTTTCGGATCCGTCACCGTGGAGAGTCAAGGAAGCTGGCTGGTCACGCTCGCGCCAGCGCACCTCCAGTCCCCGAACCGCATATGCGCGAAATGTGGCATTAGCCGCGCTTCCCGCCATCAGACCCTTCATTCAGGGAGACGCTCCGTCCGGTTCCTGTCCGTCACTTGCGGCGACAAGGAGTGAAATGCCATTGCCGGCCTCCCCCTCCGGTTCGCTCTCGCATGCCATTCAATGTCCGCCCCCAAGGCCCGCTCCTTCGTCATGATCGGCGATCCGGCCGCGACGGCGGGAAACCGCGTCGCGAATCGCCCGGCAGCCGGTTCCCGGCCGGAACCGGGATTTCCCCGCCGGTCATCCGGAGGTTGCCGCCTCATACTTCCGCAGCGTTAACTCGACCGCTCCCAGCAATATCTCCTCGGCGTTCGTGCCGGCGACATGCGGCAGGAACTGCCCGGCAACCGGCGCGGGGATACGTTTCCCGGCCAGGCGGGACTTCAGGTGCGAAACCGCGGATTCAGCTTCGGGTGTTGGCCAGTAATACCGTATGCGGTCCGAGTAGCTGAAGTGCCGCTGCAGCCACAGGTCGCTGGCGGCTCCCTCATAGTGCTCCCTCCAATTTCCGGGCGCGGCGATCATGATGTCTTCCATCCTTGCCATCAGCCCGCCTCTGGGCGGGTGGCCCTGCAGAACGTCGGCCACGGCGTCGAGCGCATAGAGCGCCTCGCGCAGGGTAAATGTCAACCAGGGCCCGACCTTGAGGAAGGCGAAGCCGTTTGCGACGAGCGAGCGCAGACCCCCCGCCGTCTGGTAGTCGGTCGAGTGGGCCTCGAAGACAATGCCCGGGTAGGCGCCCAGCGTGGCGGACAGCGCTCTCGCCCTGTCCGCGTCAAAATGAATGACATCGGAGTGGCCAAACTCGACGCCGGGCTGGACGACGAGCGCGACCACGCGGGAGAAGGCGTCGTCCAGACCCCTTGCCTCGAACGCGGATCGGTGGGCGTCATGGGTCCGCGCCACGGCGTCCGGCGCCGTCAGTTTGAGTCGGTCGAGCGGATGTGTCGCGCCGCCGGGGACGGGAACCTCGGTCCCGATGACATAGAGCGGGGGCTGCGCGCCCCTGTTCCGTTCCGCGACCGCGGCCAGTCGGGCGGCGCGTTCGGCCGTTTCCGCGTCGGCGAGAGCGGCGGGCTCCCCCCTGCATCCGATGGACGTGTCCAAATGCAGCTTGGTGAAGCCGGCACGCGCGTAGGCCGCGATCATCGCCTCGGCTTTGGCCATCGCCTCATCGGCGGGCAAACCCTTCCAAGGATTGGGGCCCAGGTGATCGCCGCCGAGCACGATCCTGTCCGTGTCGAGACCGACTTTGCCCGCGATGCCCTCGACGAACTCTCGGAAAGCGGCGGGGGTCATGCCCGTATAGCCGCCATCCTGATTGACCTGGTTGCACGTCGCCTCGACGAGGACGGTCCGGTCCCCGCTCCCGGCCAGACGAAGCGCCGCCTCGATCACCACGGGGTGAGCGGAGCAAACCGAGGTGATCCCAAGATGCTCGCCCCGGTGATACGCCTCGGGGACCGCAAGCAGCGGGTGCTTCATCGGGCCGCTCCGGTCATGCGTCGGGCAAACGCTTCCAGTTCCCCAAGCGTCGCCGTACCTTCCATCGGCCCGCGCCTGGTCACCGCCAGCGCGCCGCTCGCCGCGGCGAGCCGGAGCGCCTCGCGCGGCTCCATGCCCCGCAGCCAAAGCGCGGTGAAGGTTCCTCCAAAGCAGTCGCCGGCACCGGTCGGGTCGACTTCATCGACGGGAAAAGCCTTCACCGCGTGTGATCCATTCCCGCAGTGAAAGCTGGCGCCAATCGCGCCGCGTTTGTGGACGATGGCCTGAACGCCCAGACCAAGCAGTTCCTCTATGGCCGCCTCGGGCGTAATGGCCCCCGTCAGCAGGGTAAGCTCGTCGCCGCTTGGCAGGTAAAGGTCCGTCATTGAGATCATCCTCGACATGGCCTCGGGCATGCCTTCGGCGGACAGGATCTCGCGGCGCAGATTGGGGTCGAAGGATACCGTGCCGCCCCGGCTTCGAACGCTTTCCGCCGCGCGAAGGTTCAGCGCGACGAATTCCGGGCTGGACAGCGAGGATCCCGTGACATGCAGGTGGTCCGCCGTGGCCATCAGGGCCTCGACGGTGTCAGTCACGTTAAGGCGGCCGGCGGCGCTATGGCCGATGTTGAAGACGAAATCCCTGTCGCCGTTCCCGCGGTAGCGAACGAACGCGCTGCCGGTCGGGCGCTCCGTGTCAACGAAAACGCCGGAGACGTCGACGCCGTCCCGACCCAGCCGATCCAGATTCAGGCGTCCGAAATCGTCATCACCAACCGCCGATATCAAGGCGACCGGCTGCCCTATCCTGGCGACCTGGTCGGCGAAGATGGCCGGGGCGCCGGACGGGAAGGGCCCGGTTAACGGCTGCGCATCGCGGAATCCGTCGCCGATCGTGTCGGCCATGATCTCGACCAGGATTTCCCCGATAACCACAATCTTTTTCCCGGACACGGCGTTATCCCCATGATGCCCGTGACAGGAGCGGGCAGGACGTCGATGCCATAGGCGACATAAAGGATCGGTGTCGGGACCGGAACCGGAAACCCGCGGCCGACGCTCGGCGTTACGCCTGCAACCCTATCCATGAGGTGGCCCGCACCCGCCGCGCGCCGGCCACTCATACCAATCCAACCAAGTGAGGACTCACGAACGGTAGGGGAACGCCATACCGTATTCCATCCCATGGTTCCGCGCGTTGCCGGCGCCCTGGGTTCCGTGCGTTGCCGGCGTGGCTGGTGACCGCCATTCGCGGATGCCCTGATCGCGCTGCGGCGTCACGCACCAGAGATTGGGCGAATTTCCTGAATGGCCGCGACTTTCGCGGCCCGACGGCCAACCCGTGCCACACCCCCGGCACTCCCGTCCCGATCCCTACTCGGGTTCGCTGATATTCAGTCTCCCCTGGGCGGCGGCCCGCGGCTCCCTTATCGCGAGCGGGGGATCGCCGACGCCGCCGCTCTTTCGGACAGGTTTCGCGTCAAACGTCTCAAAGGCGTCAACGCGCAGGCGCGGAGC
>JAPOUP010000216.1:7701-9268 GCA_026708635.1 Rhodobacter sp. | reverse complement strand
CCATAGGCGTCGGAACCCCTAGATTATGGTTCCAAACGAATGCAGTATCTCATACTGGCCTTGATTCGACATGGCGGAAAACGCCGGGAAGCACCGTGAAGGAATGGGAGGAAAACATGTATTACGGAAGTCTCGTTAAACTGGCCGCGGCGGGCGCGGTGGCGACCGGCCTCATGGCGGCGGGCGCGGCGCTTGCCCAGGACGTCATCAAAGTCGGCACGATCGCGCCCAAGACCGGCCCCCTCGCGGGTGGCGCGGTCGTTACGCAATGGCCTAACGTTCGTTTATGGGTGGAACAGGTCAATGCCCGCGGCGGGCTCGACGTGGGTGGCGAGAAAATGACCATCGAGTTGATCGAGTATGACGACAAGACCAATCCGGGCGAGCATATCAAGCTTGCCCAGCGCCTCGCGGAGCAGGACAGGGTGGATTTCGTCGTCGCGCCCTACGGCACGGGCTTCAACATCGCCGCCGCGCCGATCTACGGTCGCTACGGCTATCCCATGATCGCCGTCTCCGCCATCACCGACAAAATGGATGAGCTCACCGCGCGGTACCCGAACCTCTTCTTCACGCTCGGCACGACGACGGCGTTCGTCGAGGGCGTGAGGGACATTCTGGTGGAACAGCGCGACGCGGGCTCCATCGGAAACGAGGTCGCGATGGTCAACGTCGCCGACGCTTTCGGCATCGAGCTGTCGGACCGCGCGCGCGAACTCTTCACCGGGGCGGGATTTGAGCTTGTCTATGACAAGTCCTACCCCCTTGGCACGCCCGACCTGAGCCCGGTGATGAAGGGCGCGAAGGCTTCGGGCGCGCGGGCGTTCGTGGCCTGGTCCTACCCGCCGGACAGCTTTGGCCTCGCCGAGCAGGCCATCGTCGAGGATCTGGACGTGGCCGTCTACTATTCGGCTGTCGCCACCAGCTTCCCGTCTTTCTTCGGCGCCTTTGGCAACAGGATCAACAACGTGCTTGGCGCGGGCGGCACCAACGTGGATGACCCGGCCATCGCGGAGTACCGCGAAGCCCACATGGAAATCACCGGAGAGGTCGCGGACTATTGGGCGTCCGCCAATACCTACGCGGCGCTGCAGATCCTGGAGCAGGCGATCGTGGGCGCCGGGACGCTCGACCGCGACGTGGTGACCCAATACATCAAGGACAACAGCTTCGACACGGTGATGGGCACGCTCAGCTTCAGGAACAACTTCTCCAACACCTTCTGGTCCGTGGGCCAGTGGCAGGACGGAGTGTTCCGTGGAGTCCGGGGATCCAACGTCGAAGGGGCGGTGCCGGTGCGTCTGAAAGACGGCTGGGCCGAATAGTCCCCGAGCCCGATGCCCGGCGCGGCGGCGCCGGGCACCGCTTGCGGAAACCGAAGATGCTGGACATCGTGGTCTCTGGCCTCCTGCTGTCAGGCACGTACGCCCTGGTCGCCATGGGCCTGAACCTGCAGTACGGCGTGGCCCGGATCATGAATCTCGCGAATGGCGAGGTGCTGGTGCTGGGCGCGCTGGCGGCGTTCTGGCTTTACACCACCGCCCAGGTCAGCCCGCTTCTGACGGTG
>JAPOUP010000216.1:4780-7476 GCA_026708635.1 Rhodobacter sp. | reverse complement strand
TCGCTGAACCGGGTGCTGGCCTTCGCGATAGCCGCGCTGATCGGGGCCGCCCTGTATCTCTGGCTCAACCTGAGCCGGCCCGGCGTCGCGGTGCGCGCCGTTTCGGTGTCGACCGAGGCGTCCGGGCTGGTCGGCATCAACGTCCCGCGCGTCTCGGCGCTGGCGTTCGCGCTCGGAGGCGCGATCACCGCCGTGGGCGGGGCGTTGATCTCGACGTTCATCACCCTTGACGCCTTCATCGGCGTGGTCTTCACCATGAAGGCCCTGATCATCGTGATCATGGGTGGCGTCGGAGACATCCGCGGGGCGATAGTGGCCGCGGTCATCTTCGGCGTCGTGGAAACGGCGGTCGCCAGCCTCGTCGACCCCGGGCTCACGCTCGCGGCCGCGTATCTGATCTTCGTCCTGATCCTCCTCTTCCGCCCACAGGGCCTGTTCGGACGGCGCGCCGCATGAAGTCCGCGAGCTGGACGGAGCTGTCGTGCGCGGCCGGTCTCGTGGCGCTCGCGGCGCTTTTCCCGCTGGGCGCGAACGGCTACTGGCTGTCCATCGGCGTGACGGCGATGATGTACATTGCCCTGGCCACTTCCTGGGCGCTTTTTTCCGGCCCGACGCATTACATCTCACTCGCGACCGGCGCGTTTTTCGGAGTGGGTGGATACCTCGTCGGCACGGGGATGAGCGACTACGCCCAGCCTTTCTGGGTCATGGCGGCGATTTCCCCGATCGTCGGGGCGGTCCTCGCGGCGCTCATCGGCCTCGCCACCCTGCGCCTGTCGGGCGTGTACTTCGTGATCTTCACCCTCGGGCTGGCGGAGATGATCCGCAACGTCGTCAGCTGGGTGCAGAACAACTTTTTGGGCAGCCGCGGGCTCTACGTGCTGACGGACCTGCGCGACCAGCACATCTTCTGGATGCTGCTGGCCGTCGCCGCCGTGGTCTACCTGCTGGGCTGGTGGGTCAGCCGGTCCCGCATCGGCTTCGCGCTGCGCATAATCGGCGGTGATGAGACCGTCGCTCGCCACGTGGGCATCAACACCGCGACGGCCAAGGTCATCCTCTTCACGACCACCGGCTTTTTCGCCGCCCTCGTCGGCGCCCTGATCGCGCCGAGGTGGAGCTACATCGAGCCGAACCAGGTTTTCTCTCCCCAGCTGAGCTTCCTCGTCGTCATCATGGCGCTCCTTGGCGGGTCAGGCAGGCTCTGGGGACCGCTGGTGGGCGTGATCCCCTTCACGATCATCTGGGAATGGGTCACCATCCAGTTCCCCAACCAGTCGACGCTCTTCCTCGGGATCTGCTTCCTGCTGATAGTCTATGTCCTGCCCAACGGGGTCGTCGGGCGGATAGGGGAACTGCGCGCGCGGATCGGGGGGCGGACGTGAGGCGGTCGGACGCGGTCCTGTCCGTGAGGGGCGTGACCAAGCGCTTCGGCGGGCTGGTCGCGGTGTCGAACGTGTCCTTCGACGTGGCGGAGCGTCAGATGGTGGGCGTCATTGGCCCCAACGGCTCCGGCAAGACCACGGTCCTGAACATGATTTCCGGCGCGCTGAAGCCGACCGAGGGCCGGATTTCGATGCGGGGACGCAATATCTCCGAGTTGCCCGCGCAGAGAATAGCGCGTGAGGGCGTGGGCCGGACATTCCAGCTGGTGCGGCTCCTGCCGGGGCTGACCGTGCTGGAGAACGTGATCGCGGGCGCCGTCTACGGGCACCGCCGCCGATGGGGCGGCGAGGCGGAGGACTTCGCCCATGACCTTCTCGACCGCGTGGGCATGGACGCGATGGGCCACGCGCCGATATCCTCGCTCACCTACATCGACCAAAAGCGGGTTGAGCTCGCGCGCGCGCTCGCCGGGGAACCGCGTGTGCTGCTGCTTGACGAATGGCTGGCGGGGCTGAACCCGACCGAGCTGGAAGCCGGAATCGATCTGATCCACGCGCTGCGTGACGAGGGCCGCACCGTCGTTCTGGTCGAACACGTGATGGACGCGATCCGCTCGCTCTGCGACCGCTGCGTCGTGATGTCCTCCGGCGTCAGGATCGCCGAGGGTAGCCCGGACGAAGTGCTCAGCGACAGGGACGTCATCCGCGCCTACCTGGGTGATGACGATGCTTGAGGTGAGGGGTCTTTCCGCCGCCTACGGCCGGCATCCGTCGCTGAACGACGTATCGCTTTCGGTCGCGCCGGGCGAGATCGTCGTGATCCTCGGCGCGAACGGCGCCGGCAAGTCAACGCTCCTGCGGGCGATCGCCGGAATTTGCGAGGGCACCGTTTCCGGCGAGATTCGGCTGGGACCCGACGCGTTGACCGGGCTGGGCCCGGACGGGGTCGTCGAGAGGGGCGTGGTCCTCGTGCCCGAGGGGCGCGGGATCTTCGGCGACCTGTCCGTGAGGGAGAACCTCCTGCTCGGCGCCTATCCTTCCCGCGCCCGGGACAGCGAGCGGGAGAACCTTGACCGCGTGCTCGAGCTGTTTCCGACACTGCGGGAACGTCAGGGCCAGGTCGCGCGAACGATGTCGGGCGGCGAGCAGCAGATGCTGGCCATCGGGCGCGCGATGATGTCCGCGCCCGCGATCCTGATGCTTGACGAGCCATCGCTCGGTCTCTCGCCCCTGCTTTGCGGGGAGCTGTTCCAGAACCTTGTCCGGATAAAGTCGCTCGGCATCGGGGTGCTGCTTGTCGAGCAAAACGCG
>JAPOUP010000216.1:0-4360 GCA_026708635.1 Rhodobacter sp. | reverse complement strand
TACGCCGCCAAACCCGGGCCCGCCGGGACGCGGGCGCCCGACCCGCAGCACACCGCCCGCCCGCCCGTGATCGAGGTATACCGACGCCCACGGGTGGAGGTCTACCGCCGCCGCCCATCGGGCGAATTCGAGAGGCAATGACATGCTTGACCAGATAGACGCCGCCCCGGACATCAAGGGCCTTTACATCGACGGCCGGTGGCAACGTACCGCCGGGCGGTTCGACGACCTCAACCCCTCGGACGGAAGCGTCTGGGCACGCGTGCCCGACGCGGGAGCGGCGGAGACCCGCGCCGCGATCGAGGCCGCCCAGGCGGCCTTTCACGATTGGTCGAACCGACCGTTCCAGGAGCGCGCGCGCCTGGTGTCGGGAATCGCCGACGTCTGGGAAGGGCGCGTTTCCGATTTCGTGGCGGCGGTTCAGCACGAAGGGGGCGGTCACTACGGCAAGGGCATGTTTGAGGCGGGCCACGTTGCCGAGACCTTCCGCGCGGCGGCGGCGCTCTGCTACGCCGCGATCGGGGAGGTTCTGCCCTCCCACCACGGAAAGGTGTCCACCGCCGTGAGGGTGCCGATGGGCGTGATCGGGGTGATCAGCCCGTGGAACGTGCCGGGCATCCTGACGTCGCGCGGGATCGCCTTCGCGCTCGCCGCCGGCAACACGATCGTGCTGAAACCGTCGGAGGAGACCCCCTACGCGGGCGGCCTGATCTTCGCCGAGGTGCTGGAGGAGGCCGGCGTGCCACCGGGCGTCTTCAACGTCATCACCGCGTCCCGCGACAGCACGCCCGCGGTCGGGGACGAGCTGATCGACAATCCGTCGGTGAAGGGGATTTCCTTCACCGGCTCCACGGCCGTCGGCCGGATGATCGCGGCCAAGTGCGGGGCGCATCTCAAGAAGTGCTGCATCGAACTTGGCGGCAAGGACAGCCTGATCGTGCTTGAGGACGCGGACATGGAACGGGCGACCTCATCGGCGAGCTTCGGATCGTTCATGCACCAGGGCCAGATCTGCATGAGCGTTGAGAAGGTGCTCGTCCAGGAAGGCGTCTACGCCGAGTTCCTGGAGAAATTCGTCGCCCGCGCCGCCAGGCTCAAGACGGGCAACGTGGCCGACAGGTCCGTCACCATCGGCCCGCTGATCAACGACCGCCAGGCCGCCCGCGTCTCGGCGCAGATTGACGACGCCGTGGCGAAAGGCGCGAAGGTCGCTCTGGGCGGCGCGGTTAACGGGCGCTTCGTGGAACCGACGATCCTGACGGAGGTGACGCCGCAAATGGACGTCTGGAACGAGGAAACCTTCGGTCCGCTTGCCGTGGTCGTGCCCTTCCGCACGGACTCGGAGGCGATCGCCATGTCAAACGACACGGAATACGGGCTGTCGGCAGGGATCATCTCGCGGAACGAGGATCGGGCCATGGCCATCGCCCGGCGGCTGGAAACCGGCATGGCGCACATCAACTGTTCGTCCATCAACGACGAATGCCACGCGCCCTTCGGCGGCACAAAGGCAAGCGGTGTCGGCCGCCACGGTGGCAGATGGGCGATGGAGACGTTCATGGAGACCCGCTGGATCACGCTCGACAGGGGGGGCCGGCCGTATCCGCCGGCGTTTTGATCCGATGAGAGACCTCGTTAAAGGCAAGCGCATCGTCGTCACCGGCTCTTCGTCGGGCATTGGCCGGGAAACCGCGCGCATACTGTCCAAACATGGCGCGGAGGTTCTTGGGGTGGACCTCAACAAGAACTTTGACCACGTGGAAGAGTTCTACCGCGCCGACCTGTCTGACGAGGCGACGATTGACGCGCTGGTGGACGTGCTGCCCGACGGGATCGACGGGCTGGTCAACAACGCCGGCCTGCCGCCGACGCGGCCGGCCAGCCTGCTGCTGAAAGTGAACCTGATCGGGCTCAAGCGACTGACGTTGCGGCTGGTCCCGAAACTTAACGATGGCGCCAGCATCGTGAACGTCGCCTCGCTCGCGGGGTTCGGGTGGCCGGAGGCGGTCGACGCGATCAAGGCGTCCGACACGCTGGGCTTTCACAACGTGGACGACTTCATCGAGCGCTGGAAGGTTTCGAGCGAGGGCGGCCGCAGCTACTTTTTCTCCAAGGAGGCGCTGGTCGTCTGGACGATGCGGAACCGCTGGACGTGGCGCGACCGGGGCATCCGCATGAACGCGGTCAGCCCCGGACCGGTGGACACCCCGATCCTCGGGGATTTTCTGAAGACACTTGGGGCACGGGCCGAGGAGGACCGGAAGGTCATGGATCGGCCCGGCGCCACCGAGGACATCGCTCCGGTCATCATGTTCCTGCTGTCGGACATGACGACATGGATCAGGGGCGCGAACATCCCCGCCGACGGGGGCATGTCGTCCAACATCCTGTGCGGCATGCACGGTCTATAGAGGAGAAGGGAAAATGGGCGTGGCAGGCTGGATCATTCTCGCAATCGTCGTTCTCGGGGCCGTCATCGCATTGGCGGCGTGGTGGTACAGGCGCGCCACGAACGAGGTCTCCCTCCTGCGCACCGGCGTCGGCGGGCGACGCGTCGTGATCGACGGCGGGGTGCTGGCAATCCCCCACTTCCACGAAATCAGCCAGGTGAACATGCAGACGCTCCGGCTGGACGTGGATCGGCGCGGGGAATCCTCGCTCATCACGCAGGACCGGCTCCGCGTGGATATCGGTGCGGAGTTCTACGTCTCGGTCATGCCGGATCCGGAGGCGATCACGCGTGCGGCGCAGACGCTCGGAAAGCGGACTTTCCAGCGCGACGAACTGCGCAACCTGATCGACGGGATGCTGGTCGACGCGCTGCGGTCGGTCGCGGCGCGTATGACGATGGACGAACTGCACGAGAACCGGGCACAGTTCGTGTCGGATGTGCGCGACATGCTGAAAGACACGCTTTCGCGCTACGGCCTCCAACTCGACAGCGTTTCGCTGACCGGGCTCGACCAGACGCCGTTCTCGGCGCTTGACGAGAACAATGCCTTCAACGCGGTCGGCATGCGCAAACTGGCGGAGGTGATCGCGAAATCGAAGAAGGAGCGGGCGGAAATCGATGCGGACAGCGAGGTTTCCGTGCGCCGCGCGGCCATGGAGGCTTCACGCAAGCGCCTGGAAATCGACCTTGAGGAGCGGCGCGCGGAGATCGCCCAGCGGCAGGAGATCGAGACGCTTGCCGCCGCCCAGATCGCCGAGGTCGCAAGGCGCAAGGCCGAAAGCGAACGGGCGGCGACCGAGGCGAAGATCGAGATGGAGCGCGGCATCCAGGCCGCGGAGGTGGAGCGCGAACAGGCGCTGGCCATCGCCGGGCAGGACCGCCAGATCGCGATAGCCGCCAAGAGCCGGGAAGAGAGCCGGGCCCGGATGGAGGCGGACGCCGCCCGGGCCGACGCCGTGAAAGCCGCGGAGGCGGTGGAAACAGCCCGCGCCCTGGCGGAGGCCGAACGCCGGGCGGAACTCGCGCGCGTCGCCGCCGAGGCGGGGGCCAGGACCGCGGCCTCAAAGGCGGCCATTGAGGCCGAAAGCGACAAAGCCACCGCCCGGGACAGGGCCGCCGCCCGGCGCGAGGCGGCCGAGGCGGAAAAGGCCGTAAAGCTGGCCGAGGTCGAGGCTGACCGCGCGCGGATCGAGGCGGAGAACGAGCGCACCGACGCGCTTATAGCCATGGAACTCGAAAAGGCGCGGCTCGAGGCAATGCCCAGGATCGTTGGCGAAATGGTCAAGCCGGCTGAAAGGATCAACTCGATCAACGTCAATCACGTGACTGGCCTGGGCGGAAGGGGAGGTGAAAGCGCTTCGCGAACACCCGTGGCCTCGGCCATGGACGCGATTATGGACATGGCGGTTCAGTTGCCGCTTCTCAAGAAAGTCGGCGATCAGATGGGCGTCTCCTTCGATGAGGTCGCCAGCAACGACACCGGGAAAGACAAGTGAATTCGGGCGCGTCGCAGGGTTCGCTCGCTGCCCGGGCCGGACGGTTCCGGAGTGCCTCCGCCGCGGGCGCGAACGCCCGCTCCGGTCACACGTTCTCCACAGGCATCGACGCCATGAAATGCCCGCCGCGGCCTTGACCGGCACTTCCCCCGACTTCATAGAGAGGCTGTCATGAGTTCTTCATGTTGCGCAGGCATCGTGGCGGCACATGCCGCAAATTCCGAAACTGAGAAAGGGAAATACCATATGAAACGCGTGATCAACATCCTTGCCGTCTCGGCGGCCGTGAGTGCGGCCCAGACCGCGACGGCCCAGACGGAGATCGAGTTCTGGCATGCCTTCACCGGTCGGCTGGGTGATCTGGTGGCCGAGCAGGTGGACACTTTCAACGGCTCCCAGTCCGATTTCATGG
>JAPOUP010000260.1 GCA_026708635.1 Rhodobacter sp. | reverse complement strand
CGCCTAAGGGATTTTACCGTGAGTCCCCCGATAAGACCGATTCCGACGGCCGCGACCGTCTTCGCCACGGCGAAGTCCCATCCCAGGGTTCCTGACGTGATCAGGAACATCGCCGGATCCATCAGGGGCGAGCTGAGCCAGAACGCCATCACCGCTGAGAGCGGAGCCCCAATTGCGAGGAGCGCCGCGATGAACGGAATCACTTCGCAGGAACAGAACGGGGAAAGCCCGCCCAGAAGAGCGGCGAGGAGTATCATGCGCGCCTCGCGTCCCTCGAAGGCTTTGGCGAGCAGCGACTCCGCTCCGGTGGCCTTCATATACGCTACCGCAAAGACGGCGAACGCGATGAAAAAACCGGTATGGACGATCGCGTTTCCGGCGAACGTGACTGTGGGCCAGACCTGTTCGGGATCGATCAGGGCCAGAACCACCGGAATGGCGGCGATCGCAAGCAATACTTTGTCGGTCCGTTTCCAGAACGACCGCGGTCGATGCAACTCCTTTGTCATGTCAGTCATATGGGTGTCACCGATGATCGAGATTTACATCGGCGCAGCCTTTGGAGAGCGGGAATCCGGACAAGGTTTCCATCCTATCATATGCCGCCAAGCGGATTTTTGAGCGTCCCGTGCGGCCGTCAGGCTTGATCCGTCGCCGCGGAAATCCTGAAGCGATTGCCCTGGCCTGAATGAGCCGCCCGATCGAGGTAGCTCCGGTGGATCTCGACAAACCTGTCGTAAAGTTTGGTTCCGGAGCCGCTCATCTCCTGTTTCTCCGCGTCAGTAAGTGCGTGGTCGATGACGCGCCTGTAGCTTTGGCGGGCCATGAGCCGTTCCCACCAGGCAGCGGTTTGGGGTCGGTCGCCTAGCCAAACATCGATGATGCCCAAGTAATGCAGCCGCGCGAAGTACGGTGCCAGACCGATGTCCGCGAGTGAAAAAAGGCTTCCCGCAAGCCAAGGTCCGGTTGCCTGGAGAGATTTCTCCATGTCGGCCATCAGCCGTTCGTACAGTGCGATGGATTGAACGGCCGCAGGCGAATCCAGTCCCCGCTCGACGCTGCCGCGATACATATCCTCGCGGACAGGATCGCCGATATTTGCATAGCGCATCTCCCGCTCCTCCCTTGGCATGGCTAGCATTCGGTCGCGAAACATGGCACAGAAACTCAGTACGGAGGCCGACCTGTGGATTTCTTCATCCACTCGCTTAGTCCATACGCGTACACTGGCCCGGCCGAATGGATCAGCAGGCATAAGAGCCGGTCCCGGAAACCTATCCTCAATGTATTCGCAGATGACGGTGGACTCAATTATCGTCGCACCGTCATCGACGAATGTGGGTACGATACCACGACCGTTTATCTGCAGGTACTCTTTGGAGTATTGTTCGTTCTTGAATAGGGAAATGATCTTTTCATCGTATGTGACATCTTTTTCGGCAAGCGCCATCTCAACTTTCTGGCAGCATACAGCGTTCACGTCGTGGTATAATATCGGCAAGTGAATTTCCCCCGTCTTTAGTTCCGCGATCCGCCCATAGGCCTTAAGGAATGGCCCAATCGGGTCTGATGCGCAGGCACGTATTCAAGCTATGTCGACGGTATCTCGCCCTGCCCGAACCGCCTTACGGTTTTTGGGTATAGAGATATCTGAAATGAAGATATCTTTGTTTGGCCAGAGGCTGTTGACGGTCATGGCTCCGCGACCACGCTGGCGACGGGGCGACCCCTGTCACCAACCTTTCGCCCGCTCTGTCATACCGCCTCGCGATCACGCGGAACCCCGTGATTCTGGCGAAGAGGTTCCAAACCGGATGCCGCAACCCGCACGTCCCCCGGTCCTGCTTCCGGGGTGCCGCCCGGTTCCGCCGCGACGGCATCACCGCCTGCGCGCCGCGTTCGTCCACCTCCTCCAGAAGCCGATCCCCTCGCCAGGCCTCCTTTTCGGCGCCCGCCGCCTTCCGGCGCGCTTCAGCGATCATGCCGGTCGACGAGCGCGCACTCAAGGCCGAACTCCTTGGGCAAAGCGCTGAAAACGCCTTTGAGACCTACTGACAGAACACAGTGCCGGAAGCGCTTGAAGACGCTTTTGTGACGTTGTGACTCCCGAACCGCTCCGGCATGTCGCGTCACCGCGATCCCTTGCGGAACAGCCGGAGCACCGCACCGGGAGGAGGGGGCCGTCAGCCGCGGTATCCAGGGTCTGTCGCCTTGCAGGGGAGGATGGGCGCGACCCGTGCACAAATGGCGTCGGCAAGTACCCGTTCTGTCCACTTCGTCCTTCTGTCCGCTCTTGGTGCCTGTGCCGCGGTTAAGGCGTGCGATGGGGCGGGACATGGCATCGCATCGAACGAATTGCAACGTGACCGTAAACGGCCCTGGCTCGCTTAGGAAATCGGAAATACCGATATCTTTGTGGGATTTCTCTATTTGACACAAGTGGGTGTCACCTCTGAACCTTCGATTGATGACGGCTGCATAAGCTGGGCCCCGGACGAAGCAGGAGGTTCTACAGCCCCAGCCTTCCATCAGCGACTTGAGGATGTCCAGCGACCTCGTTTCCGGGTTCTGGGTTCCGCGCAATAGAGAGAGGTGAACTGATGAAATATCGCAATCTGATTCGAAGAACGTTTCTGTGGCTTACAGTGATAGGTGCACTAGGGTCCGCTACCTTAAGCCAAGGGCAGGCCGAGCCTCTGAGAGTGGCGTTGGCGCTGCCCGGATCAATTAGTGACCGGGGCTTCAACGCAAGCGCGCACGCTGGTTTGATGCTGATCAAGGAACGCATGGGGGATGACGTTGAAGTTACATTCTCCGAAGATGTGCAACGGCCCGACTTTGTTTCGACCTTACGCGATTATGCCGCGCGCGGATATGACGTGATCTTCACTCACGGCTTCCAGTGGAGCGACGCAA
Source organism: Rhodobacter sp. (assembly GCA_026708635.1). Taxonomy (GTDB): domain Bacteria; phylum Pseudomonadota; class Alphaproteobacteria; order Rhodobacterales; family Rhodobacteraceae; genus JAPOUP01. The sequence goes on along the minus strand of JAPOUP010000260.1, from coordinate 6,385 downwards.
TCCAACAGGTGGCGCGGGAGAATCCCGATATATCCTTCATGAATGTTTATGGAGTAGGTTCTGCGGACAACCTCCTGAACCTCGACGTATCGAACGAAGATCTGTTCTATGTGCTCGGATACGCGGCCACCAGAATGTCTGAGTCCGGAACGGTCGGCGCTGTTGGTGGCTGGGAAATCCCGCCCATTCGCATCCAGGTTGACGCGTTTATGCGGGGCGTCGCGGCAGGCGATCCGGATGTCGACTTCCGTTCCATTTTCACAGGTACATTCTATGACGCGGTGAGAGGCCGCGAAGCGACCAAAGCGCTGATCGATCAGGGCGCGGATGTCATCGCCCATATGGCCGATGCAACCGGTCTTGGCGTGATCCAGTCAGCGAGTGAAGCGGATGTCCTGTCGATTGGCTACTTCGTGGACCAGCGCGAAGTGGCGCCCAATTCGGTGGCTACCTCCGCAATCATAAACGTCCCTGAGATGTATTGGGCCGGGATCCAGTCCGTGATGGATGGCAGCTTCGAAGGTGGACAGGTCGTCTACGGGCTCGGAACACCCGTTCTTGCCGTCGGCCCCTGGGGCGATATGGTTTCCGCCGAGGTCCAGAACGAGACCGCGGCTCTGGTCCAGGACATTGTCGACGGAAACGTGGTCGTCGAGCGCGCGAACGTCGGCGTACTGATGGAAGCCGAAATCAATATGCTCGAGTGACGGCAACCGCCGCATGCACCACGCTGCGCTAGTCGCGCAGCGTGTGTCCACATGGAACCGACCGCGTCCGAGGCCTCTTCGACCCATGATTGAAATGGAGAAAATAACGAAAGTCTTCCCGGGTGGCGTTGTTGCCAATCGCGAGGTGGACTTCAAGATTGCAAGCGGTCAGGTACATGCCCTTCTGGGAGAGAACGGCTCCGGCAAAACGACCCTGATGAACATCCTCTACGGTATGCATCGGGCGACCAGTGGAACGATTTCCCGCAGCAGCCAAACGCTTACGATCGGCTCGCCGTCAGACGCGATATCCCACGGAATAGGTATGGTTCACCAGCACTTCATGCTGGTTCCGACCCTTACCGTTGCTGAAAATGTGGTACTCGGTACATCGGCGGGCCCGAACAGACTATGCCCATTTCTCAACCTGCGCGAAGCGGAGGAGCGCATAGCGTCACTCTCCCGCGAATACCGGCTTGATGTCGATCCACGCGCCGAGGTCTGGCAGCTTCCGGTGGGTGCCCAGCAGAGAGTCGAAATCGTCAAAGCTCTTTATCGCGATGCGGACGTGCTCATACTGGACGAGCCTACGGCCGTCCTGACACCACAGGAGGCAAACGACCTTATCGACGTTCTTTCCAACCTCGCTTCTCGTGGGAAGTCCATCGTTTTCATTTCCCACAAGCTCAACGAAGTTATCTCATTGGCCGATGAAATTACCGTGCTCAGGAACGGTGATATGATCGGAATGGTTAGAAAGAAAGATACGGACGCCAAAGACCTGGCCCGCATGATGGTCGGGCGTTCAATCGAGCCTCCGGAACTCCCTAACCGTTCTCCGGGCGAGCCCATGTTGACAGTGAAGTCTCTGTGTGTCGAAGACGACCGAAAACTCGAAGCCGTGAAGGACGTCTCTTTCACGTTGCGCGCTGGCGAAATTCTGGGAGTGGCCGGCGTTGACGGAAACGGTCAGAAAGAACTGGTTGAGGCCATCGCGGGTGTTCGAAGGGCAGTCTCCGGCTCAGTTGAGACAAAGCACCAGGGTGTTTCCAACAGAGAATACGCTCGCCGCATCGGCCACGTAACCGAAGATCGCCTAAAAACCTCCGTTGTCCTGGATTTCTCTCTTTGGGAGAATTTTGGGATCAAGACTTGCGATACCTCACCGCATGCGAGCTGGTTAGGCATGAACATCGGGAGCCTGAAAGCTGCGACTGAAGCCGCGATCTCGGAGTTTCGGATTAAATCTCGAGGGCCGGACGAAAAGATTTCAAGCCTGTCCGGCGGAAACCAGCAAAAGCTGGTTCTGGCGCGAGAGCTAGGCCTGAAACCGGACATCCTTCTCGCAGCTCAGCCGACAAGGGGTCTGGATGTTGGTGCCGCCGAGTATGTGCATCAGCGCCTTATCGAGGAACGGCAAAATGGGATGGCGATCCTGCTGGTGTCGACGGAGTTGGAAGAAATCCTGGCGATCAGCGACAGGGTGATCGTCCTCTACGAAGGCAAAATCATGGGAGCGCTTGCCGCGCGAAAGGCAACACGTGAAGTTCTGGGATTGATGATGGCCGGAGAACGCCTCGAGGAAATGGAAAGAAGCCCCGGTGAAAGAAACTGAAGGGCCAGGCAACCTGTTCGCTACGCTGCTGCCACAAGCGGGTGCATCCCTCCTCGCGATATTTCTTGCAATGACCGTTGGCGGAGTTCTAATCGCAATCGCGGGGGTTAACCCGTACGAGGCATATAGCGCGATGCTGCAAGGCGCGTTCGGAAGCCAGTTTGCGATCGCTAACTTTCTAACCAGAACGACCCCACTGATTTTCACGGGCCTCGCGGTTGCTTTCGCCTTTCGATGCAATCTGTTGAATATCGGTGCCGAGGGACAGCTCTATATGGGCGGCCTCGCCGCAGTTTTGGTTGGAGTTTATGTTACCGGCCTATCAGCGCTATTTCATATCGCGCTCGCAATCGCGGCAGCGTCCCTGGCTGGCGCGGCTTGGGGAGGATTGGCGGGTCTGCTTAAGACAACGCGAGGAATCAATGAGATTATCTCGACCATCATGCTCAACTTCATCGCAATCTTTTTTGTCAGCTTCCTCATCCAGGGGCCGATTGCCGAACCGCCAGGATTTTTTCACCAAACGGCTTTGATAGAAGAGACCGCGCGGCTGCCAAAGCTAATGCCGAGATCGGACCTGTCAGTCGCAATTTTTCTCGCCGTCTTTCTCGCCGTCGCTCTGTCATTCGTTTTGTGGCGAACACCTTTCGGCATGAAACTGAGAAGCGTTGGCCTGGCGCCAGAAACGGCGCGGTTTTCTGGCATATCCACCAATAAGTATTTGTTTGGCGCGATGGCAATTAGTGGTGGCGCGGCTGGTCTTGCCGGCGGATCCGAGATCCTGGGCCATCAGTACAGAATGCTGGACTTTTTCTCTCCGGGATATGGCTTTGACGGAATTGCGGTCGCTTTCCTTGGCAGGTCTGATCCGATTGGTGTCGTTTTCGCCGCGATGCTGTTCGCCGCGCTACGTGTGGGCGCGAACCAAATGCAGCGTGAAACCGGCCTGCCGTCATCATTGGTGCTCGTGATCCAGGGACTGGTGGTCCTGTTCATACTCGCGGCGGAGCTTCGGCGATGGCTTCGCGAGCGGGCTGTGAGCAAGGGGAAGGAGGCGTAAGGCATGGAAGCGTTGTTAAGCATCTTGAACGCGGAGTTTCTAGCCGCTTCGATCAGACTGGCCACGCCGCTCCTGTTCGCGACTTTGGGTGGCATTCTCTGTGAAAGGTCTGGCGTGATCAACATTGGTCTGGAGGGAATGATGTTGGTCGGAGCGCTGATGGGCGTGTTTGGCTCCTGGTACCTTAATTCCCCAACGTTGGGTTTCTTGGTCGGGGTTTTGAGCGGAGCGCTGGTCGCTCTTCTGCATGGCTTTGTGTGCATATCCCTCAGAAGCAACCAGATCGTTTCGGGCGTCGCGATCAATTTGATCGCGATTGGCCTGACCAGTTTTTTGATCAGGATTGTCTTTGGCCTGGCGGATCAGCAACGGATCGTACCGCACTTCAATTCGTATCCCTTTCCGGTTCTCGGCCAGATACCGTTTATCGGCCCCGCTTTCTTCAATCAGCTAACTTTGGTCTACATCGCTTTTCTGATGGTGCCCGTATCTTGGTTCATCCTCTTCAAAAGTCGTTGGGGCCTCGCCATCACGGCGGCGGGCGAGCACCCGAAAAGCGCCGCAAGCGTAGGGATCGATCCGCAATTTGTGCGCCATGTTTGCGTTGTATTGTCAGGTGCTTTTGCAGGGGCTGGCGGGGCTTTCCTGTCTCTCGGCCAGCTTCACTTCTTTCAGGACGAAATGGTCGCTGGCCGCGGATTCATAGCGCTGGCGGCGGTGATATTCGGCCGATGGAATCCGGTCGGAGGCATGATCGCATGTCTGATCTTTGGTGCGGCGGATGCGCTGCAGTTCCGTGGGCAAGCGGTTGGGATGGGCATACCTCACCAGTTCATGCTCATGTTGCCTTACGCGCTAACCCTCGCGATTTTGATCATTGCTGGCGGCAAGAGCAAGGCACCGGCCGCAATTGGGATACCCTTCAGGCGCTGAGTGCCTTCAAGGCGCTATCGGGTTTCAGCAGAGGTCGCGAATTCCGATATCAACGAAAGGTCGAACCTGTGCGCGTTTGTCCTCAAGTAGTACGCGGAGATCGTTACTTTCGGCGGATTTGTTAGGCGGTAGATCCGCAAACCGCTGTTGCGATCTGTGGATAGTATAGATGAGTCCGGTACTAGGGCGAGCCCCACACCGAGGCGGACCATCGACTTCATGGTCTCAACATTGTCGACGATAGACACAATATTGAGCTCACGCTCCAGAAGGACCCCAAATGCGTTGATTGTTGCCAACCCGTAGCCGATCGAAAGTTCACCAACGACGAATGGGCTTCGAGAAACGGAGCCCAGGTCCACTCTTTCGCCGTCGCTGGCAATTGGTGCCCCCTCGGCACCTATCAAGACCATGTCCGTCGAAAAGATGGGCATATCGTCCAGGCCTGATGGGACCAGGTCGCTACGCGACTGAATGGCGAAACCAATGTCGAGATCGTTGGCCATCAACCCGGAATAGATCTTTCTGGTGGTCGTTGTGGTCAGGTTGAACTGCGGTGGGTTCTTCACTCGGACGAACTCGTGAAGCTTGGGGATCACACGTTCGGCAATACCCGAAATCAAGCCGACTCGAATGAGGTCTTGTCTGGACTTGCCCAGGCTTCTGGCCAGGTCGTCTAGCTTATGAAGGCTCGAGAGTAGTTTTTCAGCTTCATGGAGGTAAATCTGCCCTTTACTGGTGGGTCTTACGCCCCGCCCGGTTCTGACGAACACTGGAAACCCCAGACTGTCTTCCAGCAGTCTAACCTGTTCACTGATTGCCGACTGAGAGATGTTCAGGTGCTTGGAAGCCAACGTAAAGCTGCCCTCGCGAGCAACCGAAATAGCGTAGTTGATCTGCCGGAAACCCACCATCTGCTATTTTCCTCGCATGGTCGATCGTGAGCCTACGGGGTTTCGGGAACGGCCCTTGTTGAGTGTCCAATTTACCAGCACTCTCATCACTATCAATCGGTTTTTGCGATATCTCAATAGAGAGATGCTGTTAGTCAATAAATGTGCCCCGCTGTAGTCTGGCAGGCGTAAGCGGATGGACCATAGACATATCCAAGTCTCAATCCGGACACCTTAACCGGCAACCTTTGACCCAAGAACCAGAAGTGTTGGAGATGAAAATGGCGATTGAAGTCAAGAAAGTGGAAATCAAGAGTGTCGCTGACGCTTCTGGGTTAGATGAGTGGATCAGGAGCGGTGCCGTGAAGGCAGACGAAGTCATTGCCGTTATCGGAAAAACAGAGGGCAACGGTGGCGTGAATGACTTCACGCGGATACTCTCCGACCGGGCTTTTCGTGACGTGCTCCGTGACCATGGAACGCGTTCTGAGGATGATGTGAGGCAGATTCCAATGGTCTGGTCGGGCGGTTGCGATGGAATCATCACGCCACATGCAACCATTTTCGCGCGCAATGAAAAAATAGGTGTGCCAGGGAAATCCCGTCTGGTCGTTGGCCAAGCAATGAGCCCAGAAATCCTACCGGAAGACATCGGCCGCCTGGCGATGGTCGAGAAGGTCGCCGAGGGCGTCAAACTCGCTATGGCTGACGCCGGTGTAAGTGATCCAAGCGATGTTCACTACGTGCAGACCAAAACACCGCTTCTCACGATCGACTCCGTGCAGCGGGCAGAGGCGCGCGGCCATACCGCGGCTTGCGAGGTGCATGACTCGATGGGGGTGTCCAACGGAACCACTGGATTGGGCATTGCTCTTGCCTTGGGTGAAATCGATATGCCCAAAGCCGAGGACATCTGCAGAAACCTCGATCTCTATTCGTCTGTGGCGTCGTGCTCATCCGGGGTCGAGCTGGATCAAGCTCAGATCGTACTTATGGGCAACAAGGATGGTGCCGGTGGACGATATCGGATCGGTCACAGCGTGATGAAGGATGCTCTTGACGTCGACGGTATCTATGACTCCATTCGCAACGCTGGTTTGAAGTTGCCAGACCGGCCTAGGTCGGATGACTTGAACGGCAAACTCGTGAACTGCTTCATGAAGTGCGAAGCTGACCG
>JAPOUP010000094.1:27683-43855 GCA_026708635.1 Rhodobacter sp. | reverse complement strand
CCCTGATCGGTGCCCCGGGTTTCCGTGCGTCAATGCTTTGACTGGCATGCGTCCATTATCAGGCGATGGGCACATGGTTTGGATTTTTTGGGGATTCACTTTCGCTTTCGCGGGCAGTCAAACGCGCACCGTCATCGCTTGCCGTCGCAAGCGTTTGTTTCCAGAACACCCGTCAGGTGCGCCAGACTCCGCACGCCGCCCTGGCGGGTGTCCTGAATGCGCGGATCCCCGCCAATTGCGCCAGAGGAAATTGACGGGCCGTCCCGATCCGCTTTGCCGCTATCGGGCCCGACGTGTCCCAATGGCATCTGCGCGGCACAATCCGCGACCACCCGCGTGGCGGGGGCGGTTTCAGTCAGGAGCGCTCCGGTACCGTTCCCGGCCCCGGCGATGGCGTGCCCCGCTCGATCAGGTAGGTTCGGAAAGAAGGGATCGGGCAGACAAACCGATCCTCCTCCTGTTCGTGCAGCGCACCCTTGTGCACCAGATGCATGAAGAACCCGTCAGCGTCCCAGTCCCTCGGATAGGGATACTGTATGGGATCCCTCTTATGAAGGGTGCGCAGAAGGGTCTTGATGTCGTGCTGTCTGCATTCTCTGTCGAGATGTGTCATCACCGCCGCGGTCAGATTGACCGCGTCGCGCATCTCGGAAGAGCGCTGCTGCCGGTAGTAGCCCCTTCGCAGTTCAGCCGCCCGCCGTTCGGTAGCCACCCAGTCCATCCTGCCAAGATCCCCGTCCGTCTTGAGTACCGCGGCGCCCACCGCCTTAAGCAGATGGTGCAGGTGATGCGGCCAGCCCTCGCACGGCCCGGAGATGTCCACCAATCGCTCCGTATATCCAGACGTGTCGATACCAAAGTGCGCGAGACCGAGGGTGATGCAGCGCTGCGCCTCATCCTCGCTCATCGCCCCGATATTGTGATCGGTCCGTCCGCGGGTCAGCCCCATATCACTGGCGACAGCGCCGGTATTACCGAGCCCGGCCAAAACCAGGGTGATCGGCAATCCGGCAGCGCCGCCATGCAGGGATCTAAACATGAGGCCATGCGGAGCATTCGGATCCCGGGGCAGATTCTGCGCCTCGTCGATGCCGAGGATAACGGGCTGTATCCATTGACCCGGTGGATGCTCTCGTGCGAGGGCGCCCATCCCCGAGATGCCACGTTCTTTCAACCCCACACCGAACCCGGCGATGCTCACCGCTCCAAAATTCCGGCTGGCATCACTCCACGTCTTGCGGGCAAGCGTCTTCCACCGCGACGGATCGGCCCGCCCGGCCTCTAGAAGAAGATCGATCACGAAGGACACATTCTCCTCCAGAAGGCTGCTCTCGACCACCACCACCCGCGCTGGCGCACCCCTCAATGATCGCTTTAGCGCCTCTCCGAGGATCGAACTCTTGCCGGCACCGGGTGCGCCCTGGATGATGCGGGTGGTACCGGCATCTCCCCGGGTACCGGGGCTGGTTCCGGACCCGGTCCACACATTATGCGCCGCCAAGGCGATATCGGAGAGAATCTCCTCGCGGCCGATGAATGCCGGTGGCAGTGATTTGTCGCCCCTACCGACAAAGTCCTCCAGCCTCGCCCGCTGCTTCCCGTTCATGGTCAAGTCCTTCGGCCGCTGTCCAGGTCAGACACGCACTCTACCACGCAATCCCGATCTCTCCAAATGTGGCGCGCCGCTAACGTCCAGAGCCGAGCGGGGCGCCATGGATTGCGGACAACCACCGGTATCCCACCATCCCATACCCCTTAAGAGAGTTGCGCACGCTGGTGGACTTTCCCGGAAACGGGAACGCCGGCACGGGTCTCCGTGGTCCGTGCCCGCGTTCACGATCAGGGGGACTGGTCCCGAACAACCGCTGGGTGCGGAAGCGGCTCCCGTAATGCCAGCGCGGGCAACTCCTGCCGGTGGACGAATGAACGACTGAATCACCGTTCCCCGAATGCGCGCCATACCCGCCGCGCGGGAACCTGTCCGACCTTCAGCGTCCACCCCCCCCACCCGAGGATCATCACATCAGAGCATCTACGCCCAAGGCGCACGGCTCCCGTTTCGCGACAGCCACCTCGGCGCCCCCGTCAACGAACCAAACCCGTTGGCACAACGGGTTTCCGTCACGACCGGGAAACGCCGGTCCGAACCCGCCCTCTCCGCCCGGTTCCCGGAAGCGACGGATCAGGTGCCGGAAACCGGCAGGGCAACCAGCCTCAGTAACGCTCCTCGGGCGTATCAACCAGGCCACTGGCCTGGCCCAACAGTCCATCATCGAAGCGTTCCCCGGCATCTGGCATAAGGTCGGAGCCATCCATGTATTCATCCGGACCCGCCAGAGCCTCCGCAGCCTCCTGCCTCGCCCTGATGACTTCGCTGTCCCGTTCCTGGGCAATCTGGCGGACATCCTTGATCGCACCGCCTGTCCCGGCCGGAATCAGCCGCCCGACAATGACGTTTTCCTTCAGGCCCAGCAGCCTGTCCCTCTTGCCCTGAACCGACGCTTCGGTAAGTACCCGTGTGGTTTCCTGGAATGACGCGGCGGAGATGAAGGACCGCGTCTGTAAGGAGGCCTTGGTGATTCCAAGAAGTATCGGCTGGCCGACCGCGGGACGGTCTCCCTTGCCGACCACCTTGGCGTTGACCGCGTCAAGCTCGGATCTGTCGACATGCTCGCCCTTCAGAAGCGTGGTATCGCCGCTATCGACAATCTCCCATTTCTGAAGCATCTGGCGAACGATGACCTCGATATGCTTGTCGTTGATCTTGACGCCCTGCAACCTGTAGACTTCCTGCACCTCGTTGATCATATAGCCGGCCAAGGCTTCGACACCCATTACGGAAAGGATGTCATGGGGTGCGGGGTTCCCCTCCATGATATACTCGCCCTTTCGCACAAAGTCGCCCTCGGCGACCGGTATATGCTTGCCCTTCGGCACCATATATTCGGCGGGATCGGCGTTTTCGTCCTCCGGCTGGATACTGATCCGGCGCTTGTTCTTGTAGTCACGGCCGAACCGGACATAGCCGTCTATTTCGGCGATGATCGCGTGATCCTTCGGGCGCCGCGCCTCGAAAAGCTCCGCCACACGGGGCAGGCCACCGGTTATGTCCTTTGTCTTGGCGCCTTCGCGCGGAATCCGGGCGATCACGTCTCCGGCCTTGACCGGGGTGCCGTCCTCGACTGACAGGATCGCGTCAACCGCCATTGTATAGATGATCGGAAAGCCATCCTCGCCGTCCGGCGGCTCACCCGCCTCCGGCTTCAGGACGGGGTTGCCGTCCTTATCCAGGATTTCAATCGCCGGCTTCAGTTCAGTGCCTTTGGTTCCGGCACGCCAGTCACTCACTATACGCTGCGTGACACCGGTCTCCTCGTCGGTTTCCTCGCGGATGGACAGTCCAGAGACAAGATCGACGAAGCGCACTTTGCCAGCGGCCTCCGCGATGATCGGTCTTGTGTAGGGATCCCATTCGAAAAGCCTGTCACCTCGGGCCACCTTGTCCCCGTCCCGCAGGAACAGCCTGGACCCATATCCCGGCCTGTAACTCGCGCGCTCGATACCTTTCCGGTCGACGATCGCGATCGACATGTTGCGGCCCATGACGATGATTTCACCACTGGCGTTCTCCAGGGTGCTCGCGTCACGGTATTTAAGCGTCCCGCTCTGCGACGCCTCCTGATAGGATTGACGGCCACCCTGCGCGATGCCGCCAATATGGAAGGTACGCATTGTGAGCTGCGTTCCGGGCTCACCGATCGATTGGGCGGCTATGATACCCACCGCCTCCCCGACGTTGACCATGGTTCCGCGCGCGAGATCGCGGCCGTAGCACATCGCGCAGATCCCTTCCTCGGACTCGCAGGTCAGCGGAGAGCGGATGCGGACCTCTGTGATTTCCGCCTCCTCAAGCGCATCGGCTTTCCGTTCGTCGATCAGCTCGTTCCTGGCCACAAGGATCTCATCGGTTCCCAACACGACGACGTCTTCCGCCGCAACCCGACCGAGAACGCGCTCCGAGAGCGGCGAGACAACGTCACCGTCACTCATCGCCGCGGTCACCGTGATCGAGGCCTCGGTCCCGCAGTCGTTGGTGCGGACGATGCAGTCCTGTGCGACATCCACCAACCTGCGGGTCAGATAACCCGAGTTCGCCGTTTTGAGCGCCGTATCGGCAAGGCCCTTACGGGCACCGTGGGTCGAGTTGAAATACTCCAGGACCGTAAGGCCTTCCTTGAAGTTGGAAATGATCGGCGTTTCGATGATTTCGCCCGACGGCTTTGCCATCAGTCCGCGCATTCCACCAAGCTGTTTCATCTGGGCGGGTGATCCGCGCGCGCCGGAATGGCTCATCATGTAGACGCTGTTCGGCTCCTTCTCGGCGCCTTCGTCGTCCTTCCGCATAGCCGAGATTTCGTCCATCATCGCGTCAGCCACGTTGTCAGAGCACTTAGACCATGCGTCGACGACCTTGTTGTACTTCTCACCCTGGGTGATCAGGCCATCCATGTACTGTGTCTCGAATTCCCGGACCTGCTCGCGGACGTCGTTGACGATGCCCCATTTGCTGTCTGGAACCAGTATATCATCCTTGCCGATGGATATCCCCGCGCGGAATGCCTCCCGGAAGCCCATTCCCATGATCTGATCGCAGAATATGACTGATTCCTTCTGGCCGCAGTATCGATAGACCGTATCGATGACATGCTGCACTTCCTTCTTGCGCAGCAGGCGGTTGACCAGATCAAACGGCGCCTTGGCGTTCAGCGGAAGAAGCGCTCCGAGCCGGACGCGTCCCGGTGTGGTCTCAAACCGCCTGAAAACATCGTTGCCATTTTCGTCGATCTGCCTGATCCGCGCGACTATCCGGGCGTGCAAATGAACCTCGCCCGCATCGAGCGCATGCTCCACCTCCGCGGGATCGGTGAACGCCATTCCCTCGCCCGTCATGCCCTCACGCATGAGCGAGGTGTAGTAAAGACCGAGGATCATGTCCTGCGACGGCACGATGATGGGCGAACCGTTGGCCGGGCTAAGGACATTGTTGGTCGACATCATGAGCACGCGGGCCTCAAGCTGGGCCTCGAGCGATAGCGGGACATGAACCGCCATCTGGTCACCGTCGAAGTCGGCGTTGAACGCGGCGCACACCAGCGGATGCAGCTGGATCGCCTTGCCTTCGATCAGAATCGGCTCGAAAGCCTGAATTCCGAGGCGGTGCAGCGTCGGCGCCCGATTGAGCAGCACCGGGTGCTCCCGGATCACCTCGTCAAGAATGTCCCAGACCTCGTATCGCTCGTTCTCGACCAGCCGCTTTGATTGCTTGACCGTCGAGGAAATACCTTTGGCCTCGAGGCGCGAGTAAATGAACGGCTTGAACAGCTCAAGCGCCATTTTCTTCGGAAGGCCGCATTGATGGAGTTTGAGCTCCGGGCCCGTCACGATGACTGACCGGCCCGAGAAGTCCACGCGCTTTCCAAGCAGGTTCTGCCTGAAGCGGCCCTGCTTTCCCTTCAGCATGTCCGAAAGCGATTTCAGCGGACGCTTGTTCGTGCCCGTGATCACCCTGCCGCGACGGCCGTTATCGAACAGCGCATCCACCGATTCCTGCAACATGCGTTTTTCGTTGCGAATGATGATGTCCGGCGCGCGTAGTTCGATGAGGCGCTTGAGGCGGTTGTTGCGGTTGATCACCCGTCGGTAGAGATCGTTGAGATCCGACGTGGCGAAACGTCCGCCGTCAAGCGGAACCAGCGGCCGCAGTTCCGGGGGGATGACCGGAATCACCGTCATGATCATCCACTCCGGGCGATTGCCGGACTCGATGAAGCTTTCCACGACCTTGAGCCGCTTGATGATTTTCTTTGGCTTCAGTTCGCCGGTCGCGACCGCAAGCTCCTCGCGCAGCTGCGCGGCCTCCGATTCAAGATCGATCGCCGCCAGCATCTCACGGATCGCCTCTGCGCCGATCTTCGCCGTGAACGCGTCGGAGCCGTATTCATCCTGACAACGTTCGAGATCGTCCTCGGACAGGAGCTGTCCATACTCAAGATCCGTCAGGCCCGGCTCGACGACCACATGGTTCTCGAAATACAGAACACGTTCCAGATCGCGGAGCGCCATGTCGAGCATCAGGCCAATTCGGCTCGGCAATGACTTAAGAAACCAGATGTGCGCGACGGGGGCCGCCAGCTCTATGTGCCCCATGCGTTCGCGCCGCACTTTCTGCAGCGTCACCTCAACACCGCACTTCTCGCAGACCACCCCGCGGTATTTCATACGTTTGTACTTTCCGCAGAGGCACTCATAATCCTTGATCGGCCCGAAAATACGCGCGCAGAACAGACCGTCGCGCTCCGGTTTGAACGTGCGGTAGTTGATGGTTTCAGGCTTCCTGATCTCGCCGTAGGACCAGCTAAGGATGCGTTCGGGCGAAGCCAGGGAGATCCGGATCTCGTCAAACACGGTCGGCGCGACTATTGGATTGAATGGATTGGTGGTCAGTTCCTGGTTCATTTATTCACCTTTCTGGAACAGGCGTCGGTGCATCGGAGGGGTGACCGCGGCTCACGGCGCCCATGACGGGCTAAAGACTGGAGTAAAGGGCCATCACAGGCCCTTCACAATCGCTATTCCATTCCCTCGGCCTCGACGAGCTCCATGTTCAGACCTAGGCCGCGCACTTCCTTGACAAGCACGTTGAACGATTCCGGAACGCCTGACTCGAAGCCCTCCGTGCCCTTGACGATCGACTCATATGCCTTGGTGCGTCCCGCCACATCGTCGGATTTGACCGTCAGCATCTCCTGAAGGGTGTACGCCGCCCCGTACGCCTCCAGCGCCCAGACCTCCATCTCGCCGAACCTCTGGCCACCGAACTGCGCCTTGCCGCCCAATGGCTGCTGGGTTACGAGAGAGTAGGGGCCGGTCGAGCGGGCATGGATCTTGTCGTCAACCAAGTGATGAAGTTTCAGGAGATACTTGATTCCCACCGTGACGGGCCTTGAGAACTTATCGCCGGTACGTCCGTCATATAGATCCGACTGGCCTGACCTGTCAAAACCCGCGCGCTGCAACGCGTCATTGACATCGGCCTCCTTGGCTCCGTCAAAGACGGGTGTCGCGATCGGCACCCCGTTGGAGACGCTTGACGCGGCCTCAGCGAGGGCCGCGTCTTCCATGTCGCCAATGCCGTCATTCCACGCGTCGTCACCGTATGCGATGCGCATGGCCTCGCGCACGGGGGTCATGTCGCCGGAGCGACGGTATTCCTGGAGCGCCTCGTCGACCTGAAGCCCCAGACCCCGCGCCGCCCATCCCATATGGGTCTCGAGAATCTGCCCGACATTCATGCGGGAAGGGACACCCAACGGGTTCAGGACGAAGTCGACCGAGGTTCCGTCAGCGAGGAACGGCATGTCCTCGATCGGCACCACCTTCGAGATCACCCCCTTGTTCCCGTGGCGTCCCGCCACTTTGTCGCCCGGCTGCAGCTTCCGCTTCACTGCGACGAAGACCTTGACCATTTTCATCACACCGGGTGGCAGATCATCGCCACGACGAACCTTTTCGACCTTGTCGGTGAAGCGGGCCTCCAGGGTCTTTTTCTGCGCAACGAACTGTGAATGAAGCGATTCCACGGCCGCCGCCTCGGCGTCGTCACCGAGCGCGAGCTGCCACCACTGCCCGCGGCTGAGGCTGTCCAGAAGGCCGCTATCGATCACCGTTTCCGGAGCGACGCCCTTAGGCCCCCTTACCGCCGTCCTGCCGACGATCATCTCCCTTAGACGCGAGTAGACGTTGCGTTCGAGGATATGGAGCTCGTCATCGCGATCCCGTGCGAGGCGTTCGACCTCCTCCCGCTCGATCTGAAGCGCGCGCTCATCTTTTTCCACGCCGTGGCGGTTGAAGACGCGAACCTCGACAACGGTTCCGAAGTTTCCCGGAGGAAGGCGTAGCGAAGTGTCACGCACATCGCTTGCCTTTTCCCCAAAAATGGCACGAAGAAGCTTCACCTCCGGGGTCATCGGGCTTTCACCCTTTGGCGTTATCTTTCCCACAAGGATGTCCGAAGGGCCCACTTCGGCGCCGATATAGACTATGCCGGCCTCGTCGAGATTGCGCAGCGCCTCCTCGCCGACATTGGGAATGTCACGGGTGATCTCTTCCGGACCGAGCTTGGTATCGCGTGCGGAGACCTCGAATTCCTCGATGTGGATCGAAGTGAAGACATCGTCACGCACGATCCGTTCGGAAATCAGGATCGAGTCCTCGTAGTTATAACCGTTCCAGGGCATGAAGGCGACCACTACGTTCTTCCCAAGCGCCAGCTCGCCGAGGTCGGTGGAAGGACCGTCCGCGATGACCTCACCGCCAACGACCGTATCGCCCACCTTCACGAGCGGTCTCTGGTTTATGCAGGTATCCTGGTTGGAGCGCTGGAACTTACGCAGGCGATAGATGTCGACGCCCGGGTCTCCGGGATCGAGATTGCCGGAAACGCGGATGACGATCCGCTGGGCATCGACCTGATCAACCACGCCGGCCCGCCTCGCCTGTATCGCCGCACCGGAGTCAACCGCCACCTTCCCCTCTATACCGGTTCCCACGAAAGGAGCGTCGGCCTGCAGAAGCGGCACCGCCTGGCGCTGCATATTGGACCCCATGAGCGCACGGTTGGCATCGTCGTTTTCGAGGAATGGAATGAGCGAAGCGGCGACGGACACGAGCTGTTTGGGAGACACGTCGATGAGGTCGACGGTGTCTCGGGGCGCCATCGTGTATTCGCCGGCCTTGCGGGTGTTGACGAGTTCGTTTACCAACTCGCCCTCCTCCGTCAACGTCGCGTTGGCCTGCGCCACGGTATGCCGCATCTCCTCGGTCGCGGACATATACAGGGACTCGTCGCTAACCTTCCCGTCGCTCACCTTGCGGTATGGCGTCTCAATGAATCCGTATTTGTTGACGCGCGCGTAGGTGGCGAGCGAATTGATCAGGCCGATATTGGGACCTTCCGGCGTTTCGATCGGGCACATCCTTCCGTAATGGGTCGGGTGAACGTCCCGCACCTCAAAACCGGCGCGCTCCCGTGTAAGCCCACCCGGGCCAAGTGCGGAGAGACGGCGTTTGTGCGTTACCTCTGACAGCGGATTGGTCTGGTCCATGAACTGCGACAGCTGCGATGACCCGAAGAATTCGCGGACAGCCGCGGCGGCGGGTTTCGCGTTTATCAGATCCTGCGGCATGACGGTGTCGATATCGACCGATGACATACGCTCCCTGATCGCGCGTTCCATCCGAAGCAGCCCGACCCGATACTGGTTTTCCATCAACTCTCCGACGGAGCGGACCCGACGGTTACCCAGGTGATCGATGTCATCCACGCTGCCCCTGCCGTCGCGCAGGTCGACCAGCGCCCTGACGCAGGCGACCACATCTTCCCTGCGCAGCGTACGCTGGGAATCCGGCGCGTCGAGATCGAGGCGCATGTTCATCTTGACCCGGCCGACGGCGGAGAGGTCATAACGCTCGCTGTCGAAGAACAGGGTATCGAACAGGGCGCTGGCCGTCTCCGGAGTCGGCGGCTCGCCAGGTCGCATGACGCGATAGATATCCAGCAGCGCGGTATGGCGGTCCATGTTCTTGTCCGTGGCCATGGTGTTGCGCACGTAGGGTCCGATCGTGACATTATCGATGTCGAGAACCGGGATGTCAGTTATCCCGGCGTCAAGCAGTTCCTTCAGCGTGCCGCCCTTGACATCTCCGGACCTGTCAACTTCCCAGGTCAGCTCGTCGCCCGCCTCCACATAGATCGCGCCGGTTTTCTCATTGATTATATCCTTGGCCGCGAACCTGCCGACAATCTGGTCGAATGGCACCAGAAGTTCGGTGACGGTCCCGTCATCCTTCAGCTGCTTGACGGCCTTCGGGCTGATCTTCTCGCCCTGTTCCGCGATAACCCTGCCCGTCGCCGCGTCGATCAGGTCATGAACGGGTCGGGTACCCCTTACGCGGTCAGGAAAGAATGGCGTGACCCACATCCCGTCACCCTCACCTTCCCGCAGCGTGAAGTGCACCGTGTCGTAGTAGGCGTCCATGATGTCTTCCTGGTCCATGCCGAGCGCGTAGAGCAGCGTGGTGACCGGCAGCTTGCGGCGACGGTCAATACGGGCGAAGACGAAGTCCTTGGCATCAAACTCGAAATCAAGCCAAGAGCCGCGGTAGGGGATAATCCGGCAGGTGAAGAGGAGCTTGCCGGACGCATGGGTCTTGCCTTTGTCGTGGTCGAAGAACACACCCGGTGATCTGTGCATCTGGGAAACGATGACACGCTCCGTACCGTTGACCACAAAGGTGCCGTTATGGGTCATCAGGGGCATGTCTCCCATGTAGACATCCTGCTCCTTGATGTCCTTGACCGATCTCGCGCCCGTATCCGAGTCGAGATCGAAAACGATCAGACGCAGGGTGACCTTCAGCGGGGCGGAATAGGTCATGCCGCGCTGCTGGCATTCCTCGACATCATATTTCGGCGCTTCCAGGTCGTATCCCTGGAACTCCAGCTGGGCGGTGCTGCCAAAATCGGTGATCGGAAAAACCGACTGGAAGACTCCGTTGATGCCCACCCCATCCTGCGGCTCCGGTTGGTCTCCGGAATTCAGGAAGAGGTCGTACGAGGACTTCTGGACCTCGATGAGATTGGGCATTTGGAGAACTTCGCGGATCTTGCCGTAGTTCCTGCGGAGACGTTTCTGTCCAAGGTAGCTTGATGTCATGGAAATTCGCCTTTCTGACTCGCGGACCGGACGCGGCCGCCGTCGGGGCCCGGCAGCGCGACTTTGATCAGATTACGGCCTGGTCCATGCGAGGCGGCCGTCCCAATGGCCGCCACCCGACCTGCCGTCGCAGCTTGGGAAAGGCTCTTCCATTCCGGGAGCCCTTTCCAAGACGCAGGCGTCCGAGACACAGGCGTCTGGATCCGGCGCGGCCGGATCCAGTGTGCATGTTTCCGCTTCGCGGATCTTCCGGCGGATCCTACTTGATCTCGACCTCCGCTCCGGCGGCCTCCATTTTGGCCTTGATATCCTCGGCCTCTTCCTTCGAGACCTGCTCCTTAATCGCCTTGCCTCCGGCCTCGACCAGATCCTTCGCCTCTTTCAGGCCCAGACCGGTGAGGGCGCGCACTTCCTTGATGACGCCGATCTTGGAGGAGCCGAACGACTTAAGGATTACGTCGAATTCGGTCTTTTCCTCCTCACCGCCACCATCTTCCCCGGCGCTTGCCGCGGGACCGGCCATCATCACCGCGCCGCCAGCCGCGGGTTCGATACCGTACTCATCCTTCAGGATGGTCTTGAGTTCCTGCGCTTCCAGGAGAGTCAGGTTAACAATCTGTTCAGCGAGGGCTTTCAGATCAGCCATTTTTCCGTTCCTTATGGGTATGTTGCAGCATCCCGTCACCAGCACTGGCGCGGGCATCCCGGTTGCGAGTTGCGATCAGGCCGCTTCCGCCCGTTTCTCCAGTGTGGACAGGATCGAAGCGACATTGGATGCGGGAGCTCCGATCGCTCCGGCGATATTCGCGGCGGGTGCGCCGATACAGCCAACGACGGTCCTGACAAGTTCGTCACGCGATGGCATTTTGGAGACAGCCTTGACGCCGGCGCGGTCGAGGATGGTTTCGCCCATCGCACCGCCGAGGATTTCCAGCTTCCTGTTATCCCCGGCGTAATCTTCCGCCACTTTCGCCGCGGCGACGGGATCCTCGGAAAACGCCAGAAGCGACATTCCTTTCAGGAAGCCCGAGACCGCCTCGTTTGGCGTACCGGTCAAAGCGATTTTAGCGAGCGAGTTCTTGGCGACACGCACCGATCCTCCGGCCTCGCGCATGCGACCCCTCAGATCCTGCATTTCGGCAACCGTGAGACCGGCGTAACGGGCCACGACCACTACGCCCGAGCTCTCGAAGATCTGGCCGAGTTCCTCGACCACTTTCTCTTTCTGGGCTCTATCCACGGCTTCACTCCGCATTGGGAGGGCACCCCTCCGACTCAAATCCGCCGAAGCCTTCGCTCCGGCATGCGGGTCCGCAACGGGTCCTTCGCGAACGCACTTTGAAGGCGCATGCCCCAAAGAGGAACTTTCCGACACCCGTCTCAGGCAGGAATTACCGGAACCACCATAGCGGAACCGACCCGCCGTCTTGGACGATCCGGGCGCGCGAATCACACACGAACGCCCGAAAGGGCGTATTTAGGTGAGTGTCCGGTCAATGCCAACCCCGAAAATCATCCGCGCGGCTTGCAACTTTTCCGGTGCAACGCGATTTATCCCCCCTCCCCCGAAGGAGGCAAGGCAGCGTTTGGTTACTTGTTACTGACGCGGGAAGACATACCGAACGACAGATGAAACTGCTGAACGGAACGAAAGGCTCGATCCGATCATTGGGGAAATCATCCAGCGAAGCTGTTTCTTTGAGAAGGGCAGTGTGAGGACCGTGCGCCGACTCAAGCTCCGAGGCCTTGTCGAGCGGCACGCGAGGCCCGGGAGCGGCGGCGATGATTTTTGAGGAGATCAGACTGGCGAACTTCCGCTGTTTTTTCGGCGAGACCTGGATCCGGTTCTCCGAAGCAGAGGACCGCAACGTCACGGTGGGTGCGAACAACGACAACGACACCGCCCAACAGGCCGAAACTGACATCGCGGGGTTCAAATGTTTCAAGCGGGTCCGGGGGCAAAAGATGCGGCCGGAAAAGATCTCGCGGGCCTCTTCAGGGCCAATGCCATGTTTCGCGCGATTGGAGGCGTCCCTAGCATGATCCGACTCGGATTTCATCGTCCATAACAAGTGTAAATTCATCAACCAGGCCATTCCAACTATTGCCGTCATCCATGTGTGGAGATCGAGGAAATCTTTGAGACGTTCGGGTTCGACCGGGCCGGAGTGGCTAAAGGCCTCCGCACCACGGCCCACCCAGGTGCCGCGATGGGCGGCATCGCTTGGCATAGAGAGAGCCCGCTGCCGGTTTGGGCTTTATCGACGGCAAGCGGTTCACTTTTGGACTTTGGACTATCATTCCTCACCACCATGGCGTAACGTGGTGAGGGGCTGGATCTCACTTAGCGGTGCATTGGACGGGCTCAAGGGAAACATGCAAAACATGAAACCCGAAGGAGCGGCATCGGCGCGTGCATCGATCAGCTTTCCAGTAGATATCCACGGGGTTCCGGAAAAACTCGCCAGGAAGAAGAAGGTCTCCCTGGCCTGGGTTGTGCGGGATGCGGTTGAGCGATACGTCGCCGAACAACGGGAACAGCCGGAGCAGGAATGAGGTTCGACACGTTGGAACGGACGGAGAACCGCAGATGACCGCGGACGCGACCAGCCCGGCGCGTCCGCTCGCCGACCGCATGCAGGCCGCATTGAAACTGCCAAGCGGGGCGCGGTTCTTTCACTGCGCCTTGCAGGTGAACCCGTTCGCCTATCTTGAGAGATACAGGAAACAGACCCGATTCAAGTCGGAAGATGAATACAACCATGCGATGGTCAAGGCATGCATTGAAGCCGGCATCGAGGTCATCGCGGTCACGGACCACTACCGCGTCGAGCGTTCGGCAAGCCTCGTGCACGCAGCGCGCGATGCGGGCCTCCATGCATTCAACGGCTTCGAGGCCGTCACGAAGGACGGCGTTCATTTCCTGTGCCTGTTTGATCCGGACAGGGACGACGCGCTGGAACGTTTCATCGGGGATTGCGGCATCCACGGCACCGATCAACCGTCACCGACCGGCAAGAAGGATTCCACCGAACTGCTTGAATGCGCCAGGGACTGGGGCGCCGTGTGCATAGCAGCCCATGTCGCCTCGGACGGCGGATTGCTGAAAAAGCTCTCTGGACAGTCGAGAATCAATGTCTGGACCAGTCCCGACCTCCTTGCCTGTGCATTGCCTGGACCTGTCAGTGCCGCGCCAGACGGGATCAGGCATATCCTCGAGAACAAGGACGCCGAGCATAGGCGAGACCGTCCGCTCACCATTCTGAACGCGTCGGACGTCAGCGACCCGGACGATCTGAAGAACGGTGCAACCTCCTGCTTCATCAAGATGTCCTCCGTCTCGGTCGAGGCGTTCCGGCAGGCGTTTCTCGACCCCATCTCCCGTATCCGCCTGCACAGCGACCCGGAACCCGATCCCCATGCCGAGTTTATTGCGATGACATGGGAAGGCGGGTTCCTGCGCGACACCGCCGTGCACTTCAACGGGAACCTGAACGTGCTTGTGGGCGGGCGGGGCACCGGCAAGTCGACGATGATCGAAAGCATGCGTTATGCCCTTGGGCTCGACCCTCTTGGCGAGGATGCGCGGAATGCCCATGAAGGCGTCATCAGGAATGTCCTGCAATCAGGCACGAAAGTCTCGCTGCTCGTGCGATCGCACAAGCCTTCTGAACGTCACTACACGATCGAAAGATCGGTGCCGAATCCACCCGTCGTGAAGGATGAGGCGGGGAAAGTCCTGGACCTGTCGCCAAGTGACGTGATGCCGGGAGTCGAGGTCTTCGGACAGCACGAAATATCCGAGCTCGCGAAGAGTCCCAGGAAGCGCACCCTTTTGCTGGAACGTTTCATTGAACGTGATCCCACTCTTTCGGCGCGGAAATCAAGGGTGCGCCTGGAACTCGAACGCTCGCGCGGCCGCATCGTGGAGGTTCGCCGTGAAATGACGCGCCTTGACGAGCGGCTTGCGGCGCTGCCCGGCCTCGAAGAGACGCAAAAGCGATTCCAGCAGGCCGGACTGGAAGAGCGCCTGAAGGAAAGGAGCCAGTTCATTCGAGAGGAGCGGCTGTTCCTGACCCTAGGCGAACGGATTGACCAGTACCGCACCCTTCACAATGAACGCGCGGAAGGACTGCCCGTCGATACGGCCTTCGTTTCCGGCAAGGCCCTTGAAGGGCTCCCGAACTCCGATATCCGTTCCGAAATCGAGGGAATACTGGCAGCGCTTGGCGGCAAACTGAAGATGCTCAGCGATCAGTTCGGCAAGGCTCTTGCCGAGACTGATAACTCGATCGCGGATGCGAAGTCGCGCTGGAACGCGCGAAGGACCGCAATCGAGGAAACCTACGAAAGGCTCCTGCGCGAACTCCAGAAATCGAAGATTGACGGCGCGGAGTTCATTCAACTGCGCCAGCGGATCGAGGAATTGCGCCCGTTGAACGACAGTATGGAAAGTCTCAAGCGCGATCTGGAAGTGCATGAGGCCCAGCGCCGCAACCTGCTCGCAGAGTGGGAGGACATCAAGGCGGAAGAGCACAGGCAGATCAATGCCGCCGCCAAGCGCGTGTCCCGCAAGCTGCGTGACAGGGTCCAGGTCGGGGTCTCGATGGCTGGCGACCGAGACCCGCTTGAACGGTTGCTGCGGGAGGTCGAGGGCAATCTTGCAGCCGCCCTGGATCGCCTTCGAGGACTTGACCAACTGTCCCTGCGGGAATTCGCCAAGCTGTGCCGGGAGGGCAAGGACGCGCTCATGACACGCTACAAGCTGCCGTCAGGCGCGGCAGAACGGATCGCACGGGCCGATCCGGACCTCTTCATGCGCATCGAGGAACTGGAATTGCCGCCAACCACGGAGATCGAGTTGAACACGGCTCCCGAAGGGGAATTGGCAAACTGGCAGGCCCTTCAAGCGCTTTCGACCGGGCAGATGGCAACGGCCGTCCTGTTGCTCCTGCTGCTGGAATCCGATGCGCCTCTTGTCGTCGATCAGCCTGAGGACGACCTTGACAACCGGTTCATCACGGAGGGCGTGGTACCGATCATGCGGCGGGAAAAGCGTCGGCGCCAGTTCATCTTCTCAACGCACAACGCCAACATCCCGGTCCTCGGCGATGCGGAGCTCATCCTGGGCCTCGCCGCGACAGGTCTGGCAATGGAGAGCCAGGCACGGATCTCGCGGGAGCATATGGCCTCCATTGACTCCGGACCCGTGCGCGAGCTGGTTAAGGAGATTCTCGAAGGCGGCAAGGCCGCATTCGAGATGCGCCGCTCCAAGTATGGATTCTGAGGCATGACGACACGCAACGAATTGCTGGAAATCTTGTCGAGCGGCGAGAACTCCGGCGTGGAGTTCAAGAGGGACGATCTGAGCACCCAGGACCTCGCGAAGGAACTGGT
>JAPOUP010000094.1:0-27317 GCA_026708635.1 Rhodobacter sp. | reverse complement strand
GGATCTGGATCGGCGGCGGCTGAGAAACTACTTCAGCGAAATCCGCCAGCAGGACGTGCCGGCCGACGAAGAGGAGGATGCGTGGCAATCACTTCTCTTCAACACCGAGATCATCACAGAGGAAGGCGTGTCCGTCGGCGGCATGCTTCTGTTCGGCAAGACGCCAAACCGATTCCTGCCACACGCCGGGATAGACGCAGTCGCCTATCCCGGAACGGAACGGGACTACGACGCGCGGGAACGCACGGCGCTTCGTGGCCCGATGGCACCTTTGCTGGACGATGCCGGCGACATCGTGGAAAACGGCCTCGTCGAACAGGCACTGGATTTTGTGCGGCGCAACACGCCCGTGGTCGTCAAGGCACTGGGTGGGAGGCGCCTGGAGCATCCGGCCTATCCCCACGATGCCCTTCGCGAAGGAATCGTGAACGCCCTCATACACCGCGACTACCTGCTAACGGGCACCGATGTAGAGCTGGCGGTGTATTCCAACCGGCTGGAAATCGTATCGCCGGGTCGGCTGCCCAACGGCATAACGCCGGATCGAATGCGATCCGGCACGCGGGCAGCGAGAAACCAGTTTTTGAAGGACATGATGCGTGACTATCGGTATCTGGAACATATGGGAATGGGAATTCCCAGGAAAATCATTAAGGGCATGAAAGAACACAATGGCACTGAACCCGATCTGGTCGAACAGGACGAACTGTTCATTGTTCGGTTGCATGCGAAATCGCCCGAATAGCACTCCATCACCTGCCCTTGCCTTCCGCATTCGCCTGTGAAAGCGGCTGCGGAAGCCGGGCGCTGCAGTCAAAAAGTCACGGATCCAACGCCGGCGGCAGATCCACGGCGAACCATTTCGTCCAAGTGTGGCGGTCGTCCCTCCATGATCGAATGCCAAGCGGAGGGGATTTTCGGCCTTTTGGGAAAGGCGGCCCGCAAAACGCCCCCGGCATGTTCAAGTAAAGTCAGTTGCGGCGCCCCAATGCTCGCCGCGCTGAAAGGTTCACGCCGTCGTCACGGAAAAAACCGGCGCCAAATCGCCGGGCATGCATTACTCTATCAGCCCGCCGTCAGTTTCCCGTCGCGCTGGAGACGTCGACCGACACTCCGGGCCCCATGGTCGAACTGACCGCGATCCTCTTCAGATAGGTCCCCTTGGCTCCGGCAGGTTTGGCCTTCTGAACCGCCCCTACAAAGGTGCGTAGATTCTCGGCCAGCATGTTCGCATCAAACGACGCCTTGCCGATACCCGCATGGACCACGCCCGCCTTCTCGACCCTGAACTGGACCTGGCCGCCCTTGGCGGCCTGCACCGCTTCCCTGACGTCCTGTGTGACCGTGCCGACCTTCGGGTTCGGCATCAGGTTGCGCGGTCCGAGTATCTTGCCCAGACGGCCCACGACCGGCATCAGATCGGGCGTGGCGATGCATCGGTCGAACTCGATGGTTCCACTCTGGACGGTTTCCATAAGGTCCTCGGCTCCGACCACGTCGGCACCCGCCTCCCTAGCCTCGTCGGCCTTCGGCCCGCGGGCGAAAACGGCCACGCGGACCTGCTTGCCGGTTCCGTTCGGCAAATCGACCGTACCCCGGACCATCTGGTCGGCGTGACGGGGGTCGACACCCAGACATATGGCGATCTCGACGCTCTCGTCAAACTTCGCGGTGGCGTTCTCCTTGACCAGCGCGACAGCTCCCTCGACCGTCAGGCCCTCCTTACCGGCGACAGCCGCGCGCGCGGCCCTTACTCTCTTTCCGTGCTTAGCCATGGCCCTACTTCTTAACCTCGATGCCCATGGATCGTGCCGAACCGAGCACGATCCGCATGGCCGCATCAATATCGTTAGCGTTGAGATCCTTCATCTTCGCTTCCGCGATCTCCCGCACCTGACCGGACGTAACGGAACCTACAACCTCCCTGCCGGGCTCACTGGCGGCCGATTGCAGATTCGCCGCCTTCTTGAGGAAATACGAGGCGGGCGGAGTCTTGATGTCCAGCGAAAAGGACTTGTCCGCGTAATAGGTGATCACTGTCGGGCAAGGCGCGCCCGGTTCCATATCCTGCGTCTTTGCGTTGAACGCCTTGCAGAACTCCATGATGTTCAGTCCACGCTGACCGAGCGCGGGGCCCACAGGCGGGCTCGGATTGGCTTGGCCCGCGGGAACCTGCAGTTTCATCGAACCAACGACTTTCTTGGCCATATGGCCTCTCCTTTTCGCAACTGTCGGGAGACGCGTCCCCCGCCCTGGATTGCCGTGGTCCGGTCCGGAGCCGCGGCCCCTCGCCTCCCACGAATTCGCCGCGCTCCGAACCGGGCGCGACCCGCGCCAATCAGGCCTGTTTGGTGACCTGGGTATATTCCAGTTCGACAGGCGTCGCCCGGCCGAGGATCGAAACCGTGACCTTCAGGCGCTGATTGTCGTCGTCGATCTCCTCCACCATCCCGTCGAAGCCCTCGAATGGCCCGTCCGTGACCGATACCTTCTCCCCGATGTCGAAATGAATGAGGGTACGTGGCGTCTCCTGACCTTCCTCGACACGGTTGAGAATCGCGTTGACCTCATCGTCCCGCATCGCCATGGGCCTGCCCTGGGGACCAAGGAAGCCGGAAACCCGGTTTATCGAGTTGATCAGGTGGTAGCCCCTGTCCGTCATTTCCATCCTCACCAAGACATAGCCCGGCATGAAGCGGTGCTCTTCCGTTACCTTCTTGCCACGACGCACCTTGATCACGTCCTCGGTCGGAACCAGGACCTCAACGATCTCGTCCTCCAGACCGGCGTCAGCCACGGCCTGCCGGATCTGTTCGGCAACCCGCTTCTCGTAATTTGACAGCACGCTAGCGGAATACCACCGTTTGGCCATACGACCCCCACGTCTCCGTTAATCTCCGGCAAAGGGCCGGAGCCGTTGAAACCCACAAGCGACATTTCCGCCCACTGAAACGCGGAAGCTGCGCACGCCCTGGCTGAGGACGCAAAAGCCGGAAATCCGGATGGGGCCATAAGCTTACGTGAACCGAATGGCAAGCCCCGGCTGTCCTAAGTCCTCAACCCGCCATGTCTAGAACAATGTTGAGTCCCGTCCGGATAATCCAATCGACGAAGAAAAAGAAGATCGCCGTCAGTGTGGCCATAACAAAGACCATCGCGGTGGTGAGCAGCACCTCGCGGCGTGTCGGCCAGACGACTTTCGAGACCTCGGCGCGAACCTGTTGAATGAACTGCAGCGGATTGGTGCGGACGGTCATGGCTGTTCCTTGACTATTACGGAAGGCAGATACGGGCTTTCACCGACGGTTTCAAGCTCCGGTGCCAACAGGGCGGCAAAACCGGTGGACGCCAACGCCTCAGACAGTCTGGCCACAAAAGCGATGATCAACTGTCCCCGGCGGAAACGCTCCGCTTCGGCGGGCCGCGACCCGGCGAGACTTCAGCCGGCTCCCTCACCGCGAACCGCCATGCGATACCGTCGCGGCATAAGGCCGGACTGGAACCACGACAGAAAGCTGACCATGGAAAACACCGGCAGTCCGGTCGCCGCACGAATGTCAGCCGCGTACGGAATCATGTTGGTGCACTCAAGAACGATGGCACCGATCCCGGCGTGCGCCGAAACCAGTTCACGCGCCGCCTCGACATTGTCCCGCCGCGCCGCCTCGACGTCCATCTGGGGTTCGTTGTCGAGAATGACACGGGTGAATTCGCGGCCGCCCTCGGTCGTGCCGATCGGCGTTCCCTCCGGAACCCCTGCGCTGGCCAGATGCTCCGAAGTCAGGCTGTCGCCGGAAATTGTGAGAATCCCGGCGATTCTGCCCGCGGGTAGGGTCGCGTTCACCATCCTGACCTGCATGAGCGAGGACGTCGCTACCGGCACGTCGACGGATGCCGCAAGTTCACGCTGATAGAGCGACAGAAACCCACAGTTCGTCGTGATGCCGTCGGCTCCGTCAGCGACCAGTTCGCGGGCGGCAAGGACAAAGGACTCGAGCAGCCCCTCCGCCCGGCGTCTCACCACCTGATGGGGTGATGCGTCGCGCACGATTCTATAGAGGACCGGAAAGTCCCAGGTCAGGGCATTGCCCACGTCCCCGGGAATACGTGGAAAGCGCGCCTCCAGCATCAGAATTCCGATCGATGCCCCGTAGATCGCCTTACCTCCGGTTACGACCATCCCGAGTTCCCTTTTCTATAACGGTTCCAACAGAGTATCCGCATTGGCGATATGGGCCACGATCATTCGCGCGTCCACGACTTCCGTATGGCGAATAACGGTTTTTCGGGATCACTGTAACCGAAACCCAAACTGAATTCCCGGCTCCGGCGACCTGTCCGCAGGCCACGCCCTTTCCACATCCCCCCCCTCCCCCGCTTAAAATAGACAAACCGGCCCGGATGGCAGACATCATGGAGCCCTCGGTGGCATGGTTCGCTGGCGGAATTGCCGTCAGAATGGGGCGACATGCGTAAATCACGCCCATCCACACCATATCCGGTTGACGGAAAGCGGCAAGGAACGCATGTTCGCGTCCACGGACACCGCTAGATGTCGCGAGAACCCGGGATGAACCGTACAAATGAACTGACCGGTGCCGAAGCTATGGTGCGGATGCTTGAAGCCTATGGCGTCGAGCATATGTTCGGACTATGCGGCGATACGACACTCCCGCTTTACGACGCGCTTGCCCGGCATGACCATGGAATAAGTCATTTTCTGACCCGGGACGAGCGGCATGCGGCATACATGGCCGACGGCTACGCCAGAGTGACCGGAAAACCCGGCATATGCGAAGGGCCTTCAGGTGGTGGCGCGACCTATATACTTCCGGGCCTGATCGAGGCCAATGACAGCTCGGTCCCTATCCTGGCGATAACAACCGACGTGGCGACGACATCCCGGGGCCGTTTCCCGCTTACCGAACTCGACCAGGTCTCGCTGATGAGACCACTGACCAAATGGAACGCGTCGCTCGACAGCTCGGCGCGCCTTCCCGCCACGGTGCGCGGAGCGTTCCGGGCAATGACAACCGGCAGACCGGGTGCCGTTCATCTAGCGTTTCCGTTCGATGCGCAGAAAGGCGCGGTGGACGAAGCCGAGATCTGGGCCGACACACGGCACAGGACGTATCCGGCCGAGCGCACCGCTCCGGACCCTCAGGCCATAAAGGACGCGGTGGAGGCGCTCGCGTCCGCCCGATCAGCCGTCGCGATCTGTGGTGGCGGGGTAGTCCTGGCAGATGCCCATGACCACCTGCGGTCACTGGCCGAAACACTGGATCTTCCTGTGGCGACGACGGTCTCGGGGCAGGGATCGATATCCGAGACGCACCCGCAGGCACTCGGCGTCATAGGTTCCAACGGTGGCGTACCCGCAACCCGGACAGCCGTGGATGCCGCCGATGTCGTGATGTTCATAGGGTGCCGGGCAGGATCGGTGACGACGGAACGCTGGCGATCACCGGCGCCGGGAACGACAATCATCCATATCGACAACGATCCGATGGCTATCGGAGCGAACTATCCGACGGACATAGCGGTCTGTGCCGACGCGAAACTGGCTCTGGAGGCGTTGGCGGCCGAAGCAATCGCCGGCAACCCGCGGACGCAGGGTGGCCGGGAACGGGCTTCCGAGGCATGGAGGCGAAAGGTCGCCGAGTTTCAACCGCTTGCCGAGAGTACCGATCGCCCGATCCGGCCCGAAGCGGTCGTTGCGGCACTTAGCGACATTCTGGACGATGATGCGGTGATCTGCGCCGACCCGGGCACGCCGTGCCCTTACTTCAGCGCCCATTACCGCTGGCGCAGGCCAGGTCGGAATTTCGTCACCAACAGGGCACATGGCGCACTTGGCTATTCACTGGCCGCGGCCATGGGCGCACAGGTGGGAAGGCCGCGGGCGAAGGTACTCAGCGTCATGGGCGACGGATCGTTCGGATTCTGCTGCGGCGAGATGGAGACGCTGGTCCGCTACGGAATTCCGGTAAAATCGATTGTTTTCTCGAACGCGGTCTATGGCTGGATCAAGGCGGGACAGAATGCGGGATTCGGCCGACGGTTCTACAACGTCGATATCGGACGCACTGACCACGCCGCGGTCGCACGCGCCTTCGGTGTCAGGGCGTGGACGGTGGAGTCACCGTCGGAACTTGCCCCGGTACTCAGGGAAGCCATCGCCCATGACGGACCGACACTCGTCGATGTGATCAGTCAGCCACTGCACGAGGCCGCCGCGCCCGTCTCCGAATGGATCGCGTGAGGCAACTGACGACCCGATCCGGTGCAGCTCCCGGGGATAGCGGGAATATTTCACGAAGCGCGAGCGCGTGATCTTCATCCTGCCGGCTGACGGGACAAGGGTTCCCGGAGTCAGGGTATTGGGGCGGGGCCGCGTCTCGCGGAAGTTCGACGATCCCGAGTGACCCCTACCTGACACATGGCGCGGACCGAGCCGAGCCGACGGGCGAATCCCGCCGATGCCCGACCAGATCAATCAATCGGCGGTCCGCTTTGCCCTCTTTACGGGAGCCCAGAGCTTCTTGTTGGTCAGGTACATAAGAACCGAAAGGATCACCAGAAACAGAACACCCAGGAAACCTGCCTGCTTGCGCTCCGCAAGCTTCGGCTCGGCCGTCCACATCAGGAAGGCCGACACGTCTTCGGCCAGATGATGCAGCGAGCTGTCGTGACCGTCCTGATATTCGACCCAATCGTCCTCAAGCGGCGGAGCCATCGAAATCCAGCCACCCGGGAAAGCGGTGTTCTCATAGAGGATCGTGCCAGCCTCTTCCCTCTCCTCCCCGGTATAGCCGGTAAGTAGGGAGGCGATGTATTCGGGACCGCCGATTCCCCTGAGAAACTGGTTGATGCCCAACCCGTAGGGTCCGTAAAAACCGGCGCGGGCCTTGGCCATAACACTCAGGTCTGGAGCGCCGACGCTGTCATTCGCCGGGAAATGATCGGTGGGACGCGCGGGACGGAAATCGTCCAGTGCCGCGTCAAAAACCTCGAAGTTCTGCTCCGCGTAGGCACGAACCTGATCTTCCGGAAGACCCGGACCACTGGAATCGCCCAAAGTCCTCAAGGGTACGTACTTCAGGCCATGGCATGCCGCACAGGCCTCGGTGTAGACCTGAAGTCCTCGCTGCAGCTGTAACTGATCGTAAGTGCCGAAGGGTCCCTCGAACGGAAAGGCTACATCGTGCGTTTTGCCTGAGCCGCCGGCGGCCAGGACGGCGCCGGCCGCGGCCCACAGAAACGCGGTACCGGCGAAGGTGAGTTTGCCAATCATCTTCCGCTCCATTCACTCTGCCGGCGTCGCGTCGGAACCGCCGTGATGCGCCTTGAAATCCTCCTCTATCGTCTCCGGCCTGGGCATCGGCTTCTCGATGACGCCCAGCAGCGGAAGGATTACGAGGAAATAGACGAACCAATAGGCGGATCCGATCAGGGCGATGGTCGAATACGGCGGCTCGGCCGGCTGGGCACCACACCACATCAGCACCACGAAGTCTATGACCAGAAGCCAGAACCACCATTTGAACATCGGACGGTAACGACCCGACCGAATGCTGGACGTGTCCAACCATGGCGCCAGAGCCATAACCACCATCGCACCGAACATCGCCAGAACACCGAAGAACTTGGCGTCGATTATTCCGCCGGTTATCCAGTTCGTGAGTATGACGACCCATACATCATTCGTGAAAGCGCGCAGGATGGCGTAGAACGGCAGGAAGTACCACTCGGGAACGATATGCTCGGGCGTGACGAGCGGGTTCGCTTCGATGTAGTTGTCCGGGTGACCCAGGTAATTGGGCATGAAGCCGACTATCGCGAAGAAAACCGCGAGCACCAGGACCAGCGCGAAAAGATCCTTGATTACGAAATAGGGCCAGAAGGGCAGCGTGTCCCTAGCGGCCTCTTCCTTGGACCCCCTGCGCACCTCAATACCCGTAGGATTGTTGTTGCCGGTGCTATGGAACGCCCAGATATGAACGATCACAAGGCCCGCGATCGCGAAGGGCAGAAGGTAATGCAGGCTGAAAAAACGGTTCAGCGTGGCGTTATCGACCGCCGGACCGCCCTGGAGCCAGGTCTGGATGGGTTCCCCGACGAAGGGAATCGCCCCGAACAGGCCAGTGATCACCGTGGCTCCCCAGAACGACATCTGGCCCCACGGCAATACATAGCCCATGAACGCGGTGCCCATCATCAGCACGTAGATGAGCATTCCTATGATCCAGGTCAGTTCGCGCGGCTCCTTGTAGGAGCCGTAGTAAAGGCCGCGGAACATGTGGATGTAAACCGCGAGGAAAAACAGCGACGCGCCGTTCTGATGTAGATAGCGGAGCATGTGCCCGCCATTCACGTTGCGCATTATATGTTCGACACTCGCGAATGCCAGGTCAACGTGCGGTGTATAATGCATTGCCAGAACGATGCCCGTAACGATCTGCAGAGCCAGGCAGAAAGCCAGAACGATTCCCCATATCCACCACCAGTTCAGGTTTCTGGGCGTTGGGATCATCAGCGTGTCATGAAGCAGGCTTATAACGGGAAGGCGGCGCTCAAGCCACTTCGCGCCCCGAGTTCTTGGCTCGTAGATGTCGTGCGGAATTCCGGACATTCGCGGCTCCCTCAGCCGAGTACGATTGTGGTTTCGTCGTCGAACCGCGCCATGGGAACCGGCAGGTTCTCGGGTGCCGGTCCTTTGCGGATACGACCGGACGTATCATAGTGGGATCCATGGCAGGGACAGAACCATCCACCGAAATCCCCGGTTCCGTCACCGATGGGAACACATCCAAGATGGGTACATACGCCCATCATGACCAGCCACTCTCCAGCCTCGTCAAGCGCCCGGTTCTCGTCCGCGGCATCGGCACCCTCGGCATTGGCGTTGCGCGCCTCCCGGTCGGGAAGCTCGTCCAGTGAAATGGCCCGCGCGGCCTCGATTTCCTCGGCCGTGCGTCTGCGGATGAATACCGGTTTACCGCGCCATTTAACCGTGAGCTGCGTCCCCTCGACAACCTCGCTAACATCCACGCGGATCGAACTCAGCGCCAGCACGTCGGCCGAGGGATTCATCTGGTTGATCAATGGCCATATGGCGGCACCGGTGGCAACCGCACCGGCGCCGGCGGTCGCGAAATAAAGAAAGTCTCGGCGGGTTCCTTCGTGATCTTCAGCGTGGGACACGGATATCTCTCCATTCCGCTTCCGGTTAACGAGCGCACGATCCAAAGACGTCGGGCTCCGACGCCATACACAGGCGTCTTTTTAAATCCCCGAGGGTTGCGCGTCCAGCGGACATTTCCGCGCGTTCGGGGGCGCATTGTCGCGGTGAACCGCGGACTTCATCCAAGGCCGCCCGGGCCGGAGATGCGTCGCCCGGCCGCTGAAACTGACCGGTGGGCCGGAGGCCGATCCTTCAGCGACGCGACCGGGCTGGATTCGGGCTCCCTAAATTGGGGATGTCCAAGGTAACGCCTTTTACCGTAAGCCGGCGGGAGCGGGAAGAGACGCCGATCAAGGATACGGCGGATACGCCGGTTCGACTGATGGCCGTCGAGCGACTGGAGCTGGCTTTCATTATGTGCCAGCGTAACGGTGAGAATAGGAGAGCATCACATGAATGAGGTTTTCGTAGCGGGCGCGGCGCGAACACCGATAGGCGGGTTCCACGGCGTCTTTTCCGACGTCGCCGCACCCCAGCTCGGAGGTGCCGCGATCCGCGCGGCGATGGCGGCGGCGAAGCTGTCACCGGAGTGTGTGGACGAACTTATCATGGGGTGCGTGCTTCCGGCGGGGCAAGGCCAGGCGCCTGCGCGACAGGCGGGATTCGCCGCAGGGCTGGGCAACGCCGTGCCCGCGACCACTCTGAACAAGATGTGCGGTTCGGGCATGAGGGCGGTCATGGTCGCCGCCGACCAGATCCTGCTCGGACATCAAGACATCGTCGTTGCGGGCGGAATGGAAAGCATGACCCGGGCACCTTACCTCCTGCCCGGCATGCGCGCCGGTGCCCGGATCGGGCACGGAAAGGCCGAGGATCATATGTTCGTCGACGGTCTGGAAGACGCATACAGCAAAGGTCGCCTAATGGGATCGTTCGCCGAGGACTGCGCCACGAAATTCCAGCTGACCCGCGAGGCGCAGGACGCCTACGCGATTACGTCCCTGGACCGCGCCATCGCCGCGGACGGAAGCGGAGCGTTCGGGGACGAAATGGTCCCGGTCACCGTATCGACCACCCGGGGCGCGACCATGGTGACGTGCGGTGCCGGCGGGGACGGTATGGCCGTAGAGCGTGACGAGCAGCCAACCAACGCGCGACCCAAGAGGATCCCGAACCTGAAACCGGCGTTCCGCACCGATGGAACGGTCACCGCCGCCAATTCCTCGTCGATCTCCGACGGCGCGGCCGCTCTGGTGATCGCGTCGGCAACGTCCGTCAGGACGCATGGCATGAACCCGCGCGCCCGGATTGTCGGACACGCGAGCTACGCCCATGCACCCGAGTGGTTCACCACCGCCCCGATTTTCGCGGCGCGGAAACTTCTGGACAGGATTGGCTGGTCAGAGGACGAAGTCGATCTTTGGGAAGTGAACGAGGCTTTCGCGGTCGTACCGATGGTGTTCATGAACGAACTGGGCATCTCGCACGAAACGGTGAACGTCAACGGCGGGGCCTGCGCTCTTGGCCATCCGATCGGCGCGTCGGGCGCGAGGATCCTCGTGACCCTGCTGAACGCTCTTGAGCGACGCGGACTCAGCCGGGGGGTCGCCGCGATCTGTATCGGTGGAGGCGAGGGAACCGCGATAGCGGTGGAAAGGATCTGAAACGCCGTCGGGCGATCGGGAGGCGGGAGTCGGGTTCCTGACCGCCGCTGCCCCGTGCCCGATCCCCATATCCACACGGCATTCCCGGGATTTCGGCCCCTTCGCGCGGATCCGCCATCCGATCCCCCGCGAATTCCACGGAACCGTCGCCCGGGACGGTATATCACGCGGTAATATGAACCGGCCCGCGTACGGCTCCTAACCGGGCGCGCGACGCGAACTGCCCTCAGCATGCCCGTCCGTATGGATGCCGATACCCCGACGCCCCGCAAGATCCGTGAAATACTGCCATGCGACGCGTCCGGACCGCGCCCCCCGGGTAGCCTGCCATTCAATGGCCTCCGCATGAAGCGTGTCCGCGTCGATCTCAAGACCCCAAGCCGAACAGTATCCCCGCACCATTTCGAGATATTCATCCTGGCTACAGGGGTGGAACCCGAGCCAAAGGCCAAACCTATCGGAAAGAGACACTTTCTCGTCCGTCGATTCGCTCGGGCTGATGGCGCTCGAGCGCTCGTTTTCCATCATATCACGTGGCATCAGGTGACGACGGTTCGAAGTGGCGTAGAAAACCACGTTCTCCGGGCGTCCCTCGATCCCGCCGTCGAGAACCGCCTTAAGGGATTTGTAGTCCTGATCGTCGTGGCCGAAACTCAGATCGTCACAGAACACCAGAAACCTCGCCCCGGAGGCGCGTAGGATATTCATCAGCCGCCCGATCGACGGTAAATCCTCGCGCTGCACCTCGATGATCTTCACGGCATGTCCCCGTCCGAGGGCCTCCGCATGCACCGCCTTCACGAGACTCGACTTGCCCATACCGCGGGCACCCCACAGAAGCGCGTTGTTGGCGGGCAGCCCGCAGGCGAAACGGAGCGTGTTGGCGAGCAACGTGTCACGCGCCCTGTCAATACCTATCAAGAGCGATAGAGCGATCCTGTTTATTCGTTCCACCGGATCAAGGCAGTCGGTTTCGGGATGCCAGACAAAAGCCTGCGCGCCTCCGAGGTCGGCCGCACCGGACGGAGCCGGACTGATTCGCTCCAGCGCCTCCGCGATGCGTCGCAGGGTATCTTCGCTCAAGACGCTCTCTTCTCGGGATCGTCTTTCGGATCACCGTCGTCTTCCTCATACCAGGTCCCTTCAGCGCGCATCCGCGCCTCCCGTCGCCGTTCAATCCTCTTCACTATCTGGATCGAAACCTCATAGAGGCCGTAGACCACCACGAACAGGATCACCTGGGTGAGTACGTCCGGAGGCGTTACCAGACCCGCGACCACCAAGATCGCGACCACCGCGTATTTGCGCACCGTCGCAAGACCGGTGGAACTGACGAGACCCGCCTTGCCGAGGAGCGAGAGAAGCACGGGCAGCTGGAAACAGATGCCAAACGCCAGAATGAACGTGATGGTCAGGGAAAGATATTCGGCCACTGACCCCTGAAACGTTATGCCGGCGTCACCCACGGTTTCGGTACCGTCATCGGAAAGTTCGCCGCTACCGCCGATCTGCTGGAAATTCAGGAAGAAGTCGAACGCCAGCGGAATTACGATGAAAAACGCGAACGAGGCGCCCGCGAAAAACATGAACGGTGACGCGAGCATGAACGGCAGGAACGCGCTCTTCTCGGATCTGTAAAGGCCTGGCGCGACGAATCGCCAGAGCTGGTAACCGATAACCGGGAAAGAAAGCGCGAATCCACCCATCAACGAAATCCGGATGGCGACGAAAAAGCCCTCCTGCAGCTTTATGAGGATTAGGCCGCAGTCCTGACCGCGTTCCAGAAGTGCGGAGCAGATCGGGGTCGTCAGGAAGTCAAAGATCGGGCTCCACACGTAGAAACAGACAAATACGCACAGAACGAAGGCGATAGCCGAGTGGATCAGCCTGGTCCGAAGTTCCGCGAGGTGTTCGATGAGCGGTGCGCTGGCGTCCTCGATCCGGTCGTCATCCATTTGACCCATGGATCAGACCCTGCCGTCGTTGTCCGGGACGGTGG
Source organism: Rhodobacter sp. (assembly GCA_026708635.1). Lineage (GTDB taxonomy): Bacteria > Pseudomonadota > Alphaproteobacteria > Rhodobacterales > Rhodobacteraceae > JAPOUP01. Next base: position 14,470 of record JAPOUP010000094.1, on the reverse strand, counting down.
CCGGAGACCGAACGGAGGGGCCCAGGTCCATATCGGCTTCTCCGTTCCCGATCGGGTTCGCGTCCGCGCCCTTCCGTTCCGGCGTATTCTCGGGCCCGCTCGCGTCCACGGGTCTTGCGGTAGCCGCCGGCGACATCCCGCTTTCCCCGGGGCCCATCGCCTGCCCGGACGTCCGGCCCGAAGGCTCGGGGCTGTCCACCGCACCCGACCCGGCGTCATCCGCATCACCCCCCCCGGCCACGTCATTCGCCTCACCGTCAAGGCGTTCCCGTGCGGCCATCGCGGTCCTTTCGCGGATCGCCTTAGCCTGCTCCGCGCGCTCCTCCGTCATCGCTGCCTTGCCCGGTTCGTTTACGGACCCGGACTTGGAACGCCCGGACGCCATGGGGCTCCACCGTTCGAAACTGTCGGCGGCGCCTTTGAGGCCGTCGATCCCGAACGCTTTTGGCGAGTTCAGACCCTCAAGATCCCTCTTTATGTCGGAAGCACCCGAAGCCTTGGCCGCATCTGACATCGCCGTCTGGAATTCACGCGCCATGCGCTTGACCTTGGCCGTGATCCGGCCAAGTGCCTGGAACATCACGGGCAGGTCCTTGGGGCCAACGACGATGAGAGCGACGGCGCCCACGAGAAGAAGTTCCATCCAACCCATGTCAGGCGGGCTCCCCAGAACGGCTACGACCGGTCTTTATCATCCTCGGGAGTTACGTCACGCGCAACCTCGGCATTGGCATCCTCGAGTTCCTTTTCGCCCTGCTTGATGCCTTTCCTGAAGCTGGTGATACCCTTTCCGACCTCTCCCATCAGGGAAGAGATCTTGCCACGACCGAATAACACAAGGACGACGACCGCGATCAGCAACCAGCCAACTGGCGGTACGTTGGTAAAGATTAAGGGTGTCTGCATCCTGATTCTCCACCGAGGCCCGGCGGCCCCTGAAATTTGGTTCACTGTCAGGATATTTAGGCAGGTTCCGGGTATCTTGGAAGGTGGATTCGAACCGACAGCCGGGATTCATCGCCAAATCCCCCTAATTTCGTCACTATTATGTCAACTGAAGGAGCGGTGACATCAACGGTCGATCAGCCGTTTCGCCTTATCTTACCGGAACTTGCATGGTCTCGTTTTCGGCCGGCTTCCAACCGAGTCGACCATGCTCACGCTCCTGTGTAAAGTTGATAGATCGCTCCGTACTTCCGTACATGCCCGCCGCGGAGCGGCGCTCGAAACGAAACAGCCCGTTGACGGCCGTGACGGCGGACGCGGTCGCGCGGGTGTCGACACCAACGTGCGCGACCGTCCCCAGCCTCCACTCAGGGAGCGCTGATGCAAGGTCTTAGCGGCCAGATCTGCCGGGCCGGGTTATTCCCGAGGCCACGACCCGAGCGGACGGGACGTTCGGATAGCCGCCGAAGGGCGTTGAAGCCGGCCCCGGCGGACGAAGGGGAGTCCACTGCGTTCACCCATGCGGCCGGCGAGCCCGGAGACCGTCACGTATCCCGATAACAGGGGCTCAGGCCGAAAACTCATGCGGAACGCCGAACCATATGGTTCGATCCCTGTGGAAAGGTGATAGATTTCTGTGGAGAACGCATCCGGGCCGGCGCATCTCGTCTGTTGATAAATTCCATTCGCGAATCAGCGGTAAATCGATATAATGTATGACATCGCCAAACTCTCGCAAAATGTCAGGAAAGCGCCAATGGAAATTTATTGCAGGTCTCGGGTACACGCCATGTTCTTCACCGGTTTTTCCAGATTTTGACAAGCCAGCGGAATTGGCTTTTTCGAAGCCCGCCCAGACCGGAGATTGAGATCAAATGAGCGAAATCACACGCATTCATCCCGACGTGAATGTGCAGGAAAGCGCCACGCTGCCTAACAACATCGAAGCGGAGCAACAGCTCCTCGGCGCGATCCTGACGAACAACGACACCTATGACCGCGTTAGCGCGATCGTCCAACCCGAACACTTCTACGATCCGGTGCATGCCCGGATCTTTCAGATAGCGGCGGATCGAATCAAGCTGAACGCGCTGGCGTCTCCGGTCACTCTCAAAGCCTTTATGGAGGACGACGAGGGGCTCAGGGAGCTCGGCGGCTCGGCCTATCTCGCACGGCTCGCCGGCGCGGCGATCTCGAGTCTCGCCTCACGCGACTATGCGCAGCTGGTCTATGACCTCGCGATCCGGCGCGAGCTAATCCAGCTCGGAGTGGATGTCTCCGAGAAGGCGCGCAGGGTCGATGTTTCCAGTTCCCCCACGGACCAGATCGCCGAAGCCGAACAGGCTCTCTATAGCCTTGGAGAGAAAGGACGGGTGGATTCCGGCTTCCAGAGCTTCCTCAGATGCGTGACGGATGCCGTCATTGTCGCGAACGCCGCCCTCAAACGCGATGGGCCCCTCGCCGGCATAGGCACGGAATTTACGGATCTGGACAGAAAACTCGGAGGTCTGCACCGTTCGGATCTTCTGATCATCGCCGGGCGTCCGTCCATGGGAAAGACCGCGCTTGCCACCAATATGGCATTCAACATCGCGCGGAAATTCAGGCATGGAACGCTTCCCGACGGTTCCCGGGGCGCGGTCGATGGCGGTATCGTCGGTTTCTTCAGCCTCGAAATGAGCGCCGAACAGCTCGCGGCGCGTATCCTTTCACAGGCGTCGGAGATTCCCGGCGAGCAGATCCGCCGCGGCGACCTCACGGAAACCGAGCTTCGCGGATTCTACGATGCCGCCAAAACCCTTGAAGCCTGCCCGCTATACATTGACGATACACCAGCACTTCCCATAAGCCAGATTCTGGCTCGTGCGAGGCGGCTCAAGCGAACCCACGGGCTCGACGCCCTCTTCGTAGACTATCTCCAGCTGGTGCGTCCGACCTCGGCGAAGGACAACCGGGTCAATGAGGTCGCGGAAATCACACAGGGCCTGAAAGCCATCGCCAAGGAACTCGACATTCCCGTCGTCGCACTCTCGCAGCTCTCCCGCCAGGTCGAGCAGCGCGAGGACAAGCGTCCGCAGTTGGCGGACCTCAGGGAATCGGGATCGATCGAACAGGATGCGGATGTCGTGATGTTCGTGTTCCGGGAAGAGTACTACCTGGAGCGCGAAAAGCCCGGAGACCACGATTTTGACGCAACGGCGGAGTGGAGCAAGAAGATGGACGACGTTCACGGAATTGCGGAGATCATTATCGGCAAGCAACGTCACGGTCCGATAGGTTCGGTCAAGCTCAGTTTCGAGGACCAGTTCACGCGCTTCGGGAACCTCGCCCCAACGTGGCGGCAGGACAGTACCGACGAACGCTGAACCAGGATACGGAGCCGGTAATTCCACCCGCCTCCCATCGCCCCGGCCACGCTTGGGCCCGGCATCCGGGAACATCGCGCTCGGGAACGTCACCGGCCGCGGCCAGACCCCACGGAACGCGCTCCGACCGGCGGATTTACGCTCGGTTACCGAACCGACCCGTCTTCTCCCCCGGAGCCCACCGAACGGGGACGGGACCTGAACGATCACTGGCGGGACCGCCGCTTTTCGCTTGCTTTGCTAACGCCATCCCGCCAGAACGCGGCTCCATGGGCACAGGAAACCTGACCATCGATCTTGACGCGGTCGCGCGGAACTGGAAGGCGCTTGACAGACTGTCAGCCCCTTCGGTCGAGACCGCCGCGACCGTCAAGGCAGATGGCTACGGACTGGGCGGCGATAAGGTGGCGCGCGCGCTTCTGGATGTCGGCGTGCGGTCGTTCTTCGTTGCCAACGCCTCGGAAGGCACCGCAATCCGAAAGGCTATCGGTGACGCTTCCCGTATCTTTTGCTACTCCGGCCATATGGCGGGTGATACGGACCTCATTGGAGGTTTCGGCATCGTCCCGCTCCTGAACTCCGTCGAACAGCTTGACAGGCATTTCGAGGCGCTGCCGAACATGTCCTTCGGCATTCAACTCGATACCGGCATGAACCGCCTTGGAATGGAGCCGGAGGATTGGTCGGCCGTTCGGAACACGGCGCTGTCACGGAATCCCCAGATCCTGATCAGTCATCTGGCATGCGCGGACGACGCGAAGAACGCGATGAACGAAAGACAGCTGAAACGGTTCCGTGAGATGGCATACGGTGAAGGTGCCCGGCTTTCCCTCGCCGCGACCGGTGGAATACTGCTGGGTCCCGAATTCCATTTTGATCTTACCCGACCTGGAATCGGATTATACGGCGGTCTTCCATTCAGGGACGCGTGCCCGGTCGTGACGCTATCCTTGCCGGTGATACAGACCCGTCGGGTCAGGGCCGGAGAGACCGTGGGTTACGGGAATTCATGGACCGCCAAGCGGGACTCATTGATCGCGACGGTCGCAGCCGGATACGCGGATGGCGTTCTGCGTTCTCTCTCGAACCGGGCGACCCTTATGGCGGGCGGCTCTCCCTGTCCTCTGGTCGGACGGGTCTCAATGGACCTGGTCACTGTCGATATCACCCATCTGGACCATGCGCCGGAGACTTTGGACCTGATCTGCGAATACCGGGGGATCGACGAACTGGCGGCCGCCGCGGACACGATCGGATATGAGATCCTCACTTCCCTGGGGGCAAGATATACCCGCAGCTATAGGGGCGCGAAATGAAAGCGCTCGCCAGTCTGTTCGCCACCGTCGGACGATCCACGCTCGCAATGTGCGCGGCCATCGGCCAGGTCGCGATTTTCTGCTCCATTACCCTCAGCCACGTCATCCGTCCGCCGTTCTATATCCGAGAGTTCCTGTCCGCGCTCCTGACGATCGGGTACTTCAGCCTGCCGGTAGTCGGTTTGACCACATTATTCACCGGCGGCGCCCTGGCTCTGCAGATCTATTCCGGCGGGTCGCGCTTTAATGCCGAAGCGGTCGTTCCCCAGATCATCGCAATCGGCATCGTGCGGGAACTGGGACCCGTGCTGACCGGCCTCATGGTCGCCGGACGCGTGTCCGCCTCAATCGCCGCGGAAGTCGGCACGATGAAAGTGACCGAGCAGATCGACGCTCTCGTTACCCTGTCCGTAAACCCGATGAAGTATCTTGCGGTTCCCCGCGTGCTGGCGGCGACCGTGGCCCTTCCGATGCTGGCGGCCGTAGGTAACGTCATTGGCATCATGGGCGGCTATCTCGTGGGTGTCGCGAGGCTTGACTTCAGCGCCGCCGTGTATCTCCGTAACAGTTGGAATTTTCTTGAGGCGGCGGACATATACTCCGGCCTCGTGAAAGCGGCCGTCTTCGGGTTCATCGTCGCGCTGATGGGATGTTACCACGGAATGAGTTCTGACCGCGGCGCAAGTGGTGTCGGACGCGCCACAACCAATGCCGTGGTTTCGTCGTCGATCCTGATACTCGCGTCAAACTACCTGCTCACGGAACTGTTTTTCTGATGCCCGCCGGGGACCTTATCGCCATGCCACCGACCGGAGGGCGGATCGGATCACATTCGGACCCCGCCTACCGGAGATCAGCGTATCAATGCCAGTGCAGACCGGGATGAAGAGATGATCGAACTCCGTGATGTCCGGAAGGCGTTTGGCAAAAACAATGTCCTGCGCGGAGTCGACGTCAAGGTGGCCCGTGGCGAGAGCCTGGTGATCATCGGCGGCTCGGGAACCGGTAAATCCGTCATGCTGAAATGCGTTCTGGGCCTGGTCCGACCCGATTCAGGCACCATTCTGCTCGACGGGAAGGATATACGTCTCGCCAAAGGGGATGAGTATCTCGCGAGGTTCGGAATGCTGTTCCAGAACGCGGCGCTGTTCGACTCCCTCAACGTCTGGCAAAATGTGGCTTTTCGCCTGCTTCGCGGCCCGTCAAAGCGCCCGAAACGGAAAGCGCGGGAAATCGCCCTGGAGAAGCTGCGCCGCGTTGGATTGGGCCCGGAGACCGCCGATCTCTATCCGTCCGAACTGTCAGGCGGAATGCGCAAACGGGTCGGTCTGGCCCGGGCAATCGCGACCGAACCGGAAATAATCTTCTTCGACGAACCGACTACCGGGCTTGATCCGATCATGGCGGGCGTCATCAACGACCTGATCAGGGAGATCGTGAAGGAAATGGGCGCCACGGCGATCACCATAACACATGACATGGCTTCGGTGCGCGCCATCGCGGACATGGTCGCGATGCTCCATGCCGGCGTGATCAAGTGGATCGGCCCGGTCAGGGAAATGGACACGGCGCCTGATCCGTTTCTGCGGCAGTTCATTGAAGGAAACGCCGAAGGCCCCATAAAGGCCCTCCGATAGCTCGGACACGCTATACGCCGCCACGCCGGCGGCGTGGCGGCGTCCGGCATTGTATCGGTAACTGACGTTCCGAAGCCCATACGTACCGTCAGTCATCCAACCGTCGGCGGCGGAGGCGGCGACAACCGGAACACGACGCCAACGGGTATTTCCTGCCGATCCCACCCGCCGTGTAGGCGGAGGCCGCAAGCGGGTAGCGCCCGGCTTGGCCTATCCGGAAACCATTCGCGGGAAGGGGCACAATTCCCCGAACGGACGGTTCGCGGAAAATTCGCCCCGTGGAATCTCTCCATCGGACAGCGATAAAGTCTTCCTTGATTATGGCCGGACGGGCGGGCATGTCTCCGGTATGTCCAAGACGCCCACGTTTATCTGTACCGCCTGCCAAAGTTCACATAGCAAATGGTCCGGTCGTTGCGATTCATGCGGTGAATGGAATACGATCGTAGAGGATAAACCGCCGGGCATCGGCCACGCGGGCAAGATTTCGGGGACGGCCCGGGGCAGGAAGGTCCAGCTAACCAGCCTCGCCGCGGCTGAAAGCCCGCCGCCCCGCAACCCATTCGGGATTGCCGAGCTTGACCGGACACTCGGCGGCGGCCTCGTCCCCGCCAGCGCTGTCCTCGTCGGCGGGGACCCCGGCATCGGAAAGTCCACACTGCTCCTGCAGGCCGCATCCAGCTTCGCGCGCATGGATCGAAAGTCGCTTTATATTTCAGGGGAGGAAGCCCCCGCGCAGGTATGTCTTCGCGCAGAACGCCTTGGCCTGTCCGGAGCGCCCGTCATTCTGGCCGCGGAGACAAACCTGCATGACATTCTCACAACCCTGAAGGCCGAGGCCCCGGAACTCGCGATCATCGACTCGATCCAGACGATGTGGGTGGATCACGTAAAGGGCGCCCCGGGATCCATCGCCCAGGTCCGCACCGCCTCTCAGGAACTGACCGCGTTCGCCAAACGGCAGGGTTGCTCCGTCATCCTCGTGGGCCATGTAACGAAAGACGGGCAGATCGCGGGCCCACGCGTTGTCGAACACATGGTTGACACGGTACTTTATTTCGAGGGCGACGGCAGCCACCACTTCCGTATACTCCGTGCCGTAAAGAACCGTTTCGGCCCGGCTCACGAGATCGGCGTCTTCGAGATGACCGGCGGCGGGCTTGCGGAGCTCCCGAACCCTTCCGCGATGTTTCTGGGCGACCGCAACAGGCCAGCGCCGGGTTCGGTCGTTTTTGCCGGAATTGAGGGCACGCGTCCGGTCCTCGTCGAATTCCAGGCACTCGTCGCGCCATCGCCGCATGCGCAGCCCCGCCGCGCGGTAATTGGCTGGGACAGCGGTAGGCTGGCGATGATCCTCGCGGTTCTGGAAGCCCGCTGCGGCGTCTCGTTCACGGGCCTCGACGTCTATCTCAATGTCGCCGGCGGCATGAAGGTCACCGAGCCCGCCGCAGATCTGGCGGTGGCCACCGCGCTGCTTTCGGCCCGCCAGGACACGGCGCTGGACGAGAATACCGTCGTGTTCGGCGAAATCAGCCTGTCCGGGGCGCTGCGACCGGTGGCCCGGACGGAAAACAGGTTGAAAGAGGCAAGGAAACTTGGTTTCACCGCCGCAATTGTTCCTAACCCGGGCGACACCGGCTCCGGATCGGAGATGCTTGTCAGGTCAATGGCTAACCTGGCCCAAGTCGTTGACCGGACGTTCAGCGTGGGTTGACTGACCACAGGATTGGAAGCGAAGCGCGGATATGGGAAGCTTTACGGTCGTAGACGGAGCGGTAGCCGCAGTCGTGCTTGTTTCGGCGCTGCTCGCCTATGCGCGGGGCTTCATACGCGAGACGATGGCGATTTTCGGATGGGTGGCCGCCGCATTCGTCGCGTATTTCCTCGCTCCGGCCGCTGAACCGCTGGTCCGGGAAATTCCGGCCTTGGGCGATTACCTGCGGGATAGCTGCGAATTATCCACTCTCTTCGCGTTCGCCGCCGTTTTCGCGATTTCCCTTGCCGTCCTGTCGGTCTTCACTCCCCTGCTGTCATCGGCCGTCCGCCGCTCCGCCCTGAACGGAATCGACCAAGGCGCGGGTTTCCTGTTCGGCGCCGTGCGCGGATTCCTGCTCATCGCCGTTCTTCTGGTCGTATATGACCTCGTAGGCCTCGATGACGCGCTTCCAGCGGTGGAGGACAGTATAACGACCGGGATATTCGACGAAGTCAGGCATCTGCTCAGCAGCCGCGTAACGGATCAGGCCCCGGGATGGATTTACGGTCATTATGAACAGCTGCTCGGCGCCTGCGGTGCCCGATAGCCTACCCTCCACAGGATCCCACTTCCGGTCATCGCAGCAGCCGGGCCGGCTTTCTCCATCCCCCGCCTTCCCCTCGGCCCACCCAAAAAACGGCGCCTCGGTCCGGTCTGCGGGCCCGCCACCGCGCCCGTCCGTATCCGCGATCCAGCACCCGCATCGCCCGGCGCATGGCTTGCGGTACGTTCCCGCATGACTCGCTCAATTTCGATCCGGAGGCCAACTGAAATGCCCGAGACTCCCGAAGGCCATTCGCCCGCGAAACGCATTCCCGCAATTCCGTTCGATGACGACAGACTTCGCGAGGAATGCGGTGTCTTCGGTATTATCGGACCGGAGGCGGCGAATTTTGTGGCGCTCGGACTGCATGCCCTGCAGCATCGCGGGCAGGAAGCCTGTGGCATCGTAAGCCACAGCCCGGAAGCGGGGTTTAACTCGGCGCGCCGCTTCGGTTATGTCCGCGATCACTTCACCAGAACCTCCCTGATGGAATCCCTGCCGGGAACGTTGGCCATCGGCCATGTACGTTATTCCACGGCCGGAACGAAGGGCAGCACCGCGATTCGCGACGTTCAGCCATTCTTTGGCGAATTTTCCCTAGGAGGCGCCGCAATCGCCCATAACGGCAACATCACCAACGCGATCGGACTTAGACGCGAACTCGTCAACCGGGGCTCGATATTCCAGTCGTCTACCGACAGCGAATGCATAATCCATCTGATGGCGCGGTCACGCGGGCGCACCATACCTGAGCGAATAATGGATGCCTTGCGTCAGGTTGAGGGTGCCTTCTCGATTGTCGCGATGACACGTACCAAACTCATCGGACTGCGGGATCCACATGGAGTCCGCCCGCTGATGCTGGGAAGGATCGGCGATGGCTGGACGCTGTCATCGGAGACCTGCGCATTCGATATCATTGGCGCGGAATTCGTTCGCGAGATCGAGCCGGGCGAAATGTTGGTTATCACGGAAACGGGCTTCGAAAGCTTCAGACCGTTCGGGAAACGCAGGCCACGTTTCTGCCTCTTCGAGTATGTTTATTTCAGCAGGCCCGACTCGATTCTGGGAGGCCAATCGGTCTATACGACACGGCACAGGATCGGTGCGGAACTCGCGCGGGAAGCGCATGTGGACGCTGATCTGATCTGTCCGGTACCCGACAGCGGCACACCCGCCGCGATCGGATACAGCCAAGCGTCACGGATTCCCTACGCAATGGGAATCATCCGCAACCAGTACGTCGGCAGGACATTTATTGAGCCCACTGACCAGATCCGCAACATGGGCGTGCGGCTCAAGCTCAACGTCAACCGAGCGCTTGTTAGGGACAAGCGCGTGGTTCTTGTCGATGACTCCGTTGTCCGCGGCACCACAAGCCGAAAAATCAAGGACATGGTCATCGACGCGGGCGCCAGGGAGGTTCACTTCCGAATCGCCTCACCGCCAACCGCATGGCCCTGCTTCTACGGTGTCGACACGCCCCAACGGGACATGCTTCTGGCCGCGGGTATGAACGAGGATGAGATGCGTGAGCATCTCGGCGTTGACAGTCTCAGGTTCATTTCACTGGACGGACTCTACCGGGCCGTCGGCCAGCCGAACGGGCGGGATCCCGGGAGACCGCAGTACTGCGACGCATGTTTCTCCGGCGAGTATCCGATACGGACCCCCAAAATGATCGAGGATGGAGTCAAGGCCACGGCCGCCTAAACCCGGCTTCCCTCAGAGCTTCCCTGACCGCCTGCCCATTGCGGAACCGTCCGGAACGGGATCCGCGGCTCTCCGCCCAAAATCTCTCACCGCACCGGAAAACCCTCAATGAAAGGGAACCCGGATATGCCGAAAGATCAACCGACGAACGGAGATCAGGATCGGCGCGCGCGCACGATCGCCCACCCGCCAGTCACCAGAAGGGCCGCCAGCACCGCCTTTACGGCGTCACCGATAAGAAACGGCGACATCCAGTGAAGCCAAAGCGTATCAAGGGTCTTGCCCATCGCGACCGCAGGCCAAAGCAATCCGGGAATGTAGAGCAGTGCGGAGAGGATCAGGGTTACCGCCGAGGTGGAAAAAATCCCTGCCGTCAGGCGACGGTCCGCCGCATATCCCGCGAGGAACGCCATTATCACGAAACCGACCAGAAAGCCGCCCGTCGGCCCCATCATGTAAGGCAGGCCGGCGTTTCCGCTGGCGAATACCGGAATGCCCGCGGCGCCCTCGGCAAGGTACGCCAGCAACGTGACGGTTCCGAGCCGCGCGCCGTAAGCGAGACCTACCACGAGGATCGCCAGAGTCTGCAAGGTCATCGGCACGGGAAACATCGGAACGGCGATCTGCGCCGAAATGGCGATGAAAACGGTTCCACACAGCACCAGCAGCAACTGAGCCAGCCACGACATCTCGGGGAAAAAAACGCGGGACAGTGTCATTTGACTCTCCTGAATCATGAACAATCGTTTATGCGAGATATCAAGAAGGCACGCAATTCTGTCAAGATTGACTATCACCGCCAATCCTGAATAAAGACGCCCGGAGATGACGGACTTACGGATTGCCCTTGTCACCGGCGCCTCGCGCGGTCTTGGCGCAGCCTTCGCGGAGGTGTTGGCGACAAGCCACCATCCCATAGCCGTGGCCCGTACCGTAGGTGCGCTCGAGGAACTCGATGATCGTATCAAGGCAAATGGAGGGAGCGCGACACTCGCACCCATGGATATCACGCAGACCGATGCCATGGCGCATCTCTGCCACTCGATCCATGAGCGCTGGGGCAGGCTGGATCTGTGGATTCACGCCGCGATCCATGCACCGCCATTATCTCCGGTGGACCATATTGACGCCAATGACTGGCGACTCTCCATCGCGACCAACGCCACCGCCACCGCCACGTTGATCCCGATGGTCGCGCCGCTGCTGAACGGGAGGGGGTCACGGGCGGTATTCTTCGACGATCCGCATACCTCCGAGAAGTTTTTCGGCGCCTATGCCGCAACCAAGGCCGCGCAGATCGCGCTCGCTCGGGCGTGGTCATCCGAAACTGCCCGCCTGGGTCCCGCAATCCATGTGGTTACGCCCAACCCAATGTCTACGGCAACCAGGGCCCGCTTCTTTCCGGGCGAGGACCGCTCGGCGCTCGCCAACCCTGGGGAAGAAGCGTTACGGCTGCTTGACGACCCGCTCGGCTAGCCACGGCGCCGATTCACCTTAATGACGACCGTTTCAGGGACTTTACTCCAGCCAGGATGCCTCTCAGGGCTCGGCGGGGAAACGCCCGGGCGGACCTACCGCGCCCTTCACACGGCGTCACGGGCCGGGCACCCGCTCATTCGCCCGCACACCGCCGCGCACGATCTCCCCGAGGCCCGCTCACGTCATCTTGCACGCCGGGTGGAGGGCGCTCAGTAGAATGTCTGCGGATCTATGTCGATTGACAGGTGGAGACCCGAAGGAAGCCTTACCCGATTCACCCATCGCGAAAGCGCCCGCTGAAGCGGCGCCGACTTGCCCGCCTTAACCAGCAGCCGGACACGATGGCGCCCGCGGATACGGGCTACCGGAGCCGACGCCGGCCCGTAGACCCGCGCGCCTATCTCGCGGAGCGGCGCGTCGCCACTCACCAGGGAACGGCCGATCCTGAACAAGACCTTTTCATCGGTACCGCTCAGAACGATTCCCGCGAAACGACCGTATGGCGGAACACCGGCTTCCCTTCTTCCGGCGGCCTCCGTGCGCCAGAAATTCTCTTCGTCTCCGTCGAGAATCGCCTCAATGACGGCGTGCTCCGGCTGCCATGTCTGCAGGAGTGCCTCGCCCCGACGGTTCCGTCTGCCCGCGCGGCCGGCGACCTGCCGCATCAATTGAAAGGTACGTTCCGCGGCGCGCAGGTCGCAACCATGCACGCCGAGGTCGGCGTCGATGACCCCAACCAGCGTCAGCAGTGGAAAGTCATGTCCTTTTGCCACTAGCTGGGTTCCGATGATAATGTCCGCCTCGCCGGCGGCGATCGCCTCCATACGCGCCCTGAGCGCCCGGGCCGAGCCGAACAGATCGGAGCTGAGAACCTCGATACGCGCGTCGGGAAACAGCTCCCCCGCCTCTTCGGAAAGCCTCTCGACGCCCGGGCCGACCGGGGCGAGACGATTCTCGGCGCCGCACGAAGGGCAGGAGGATGGAAGCGGTTTCGACTCGCCGCAGCGGTGGCAGACAAGACTGTCGGGAAAGCGGTGCTGGACCATACGTGCGTCGCAGTGATCGCATTCTATCTGATGGCCGCAGGCGCGGCAGACCGTAACGGGCGCGTAACCGCGGCGGTTCAGAAACAGAAGCGCCTGCTCGCCCGCGTCGAGCCGCGCTCTGACAGCGTCCCGCAGCGTCGGCGAAACCCAGTGGCTTGGCGCGAGTTTCTCCCCGCGCATGTCCACGGCGCGCATCTCCGGCAGGTCCACCTCGCCGAAGCGGTTGCTGAGCTGAAGCTTCCGGTACTTGCCGGTTTCGGCATTGACCCAGCTTTCCAGGCAGGGGGTAGCCGATGCCAGGATCACCTGCGCCGAGCAGATCGAGGCGCGCAGCACCGCCATGTCCCGCGCGTTATAGGACACTCCATCCTCCTGTTTGTAGGAAGTGTCGTGCTCCTCATCGACGACGATCAGGCCGAGATCGCGGAAGGGCAGGAAAAGAGCCGAACGCGCACCGACTACAAGCTGCGCTCCATGCTCTCCCACCATGCGCCAGGCACGGCGGCGTTCGGTCATGGTGAGACCGGAATGCCATTCCGCCGGCATCCCCCCGAACCGCCGCTCGACGCGTTTGAGAAACTCCGCCGTCAGCGCGATTTCAGGCAGTAAAACCAACGCCTGACGTTTCCGCACAAGGCATTCAGCGATTGCCTCGAGATAGACTTCCGTCTTTCCCGAACCGGTGACCCCCCTGAGAAGGGTGGTGCCGTATTCACCGCCGCAAACACGTCTACGCAGGTCGTCCGCCGCAAGTGCCTGGTCCTGAGAGAGTTCATAGCCGGACCGGGTTGGATCAAGACATGGATACGGCAGATCGCGCGGACTTTCCTCCTCGCTGATCACTCCCAGCCTGACCAGGCCCTTGATAACGGACGGGGAAACTCCGGCCGCCCGGGAGAGTTCAGCGAGCGTCAGCGCAAGTCCGTCAAAATCACCCAGTGCCGCCAACGCGCGCTTCCGCGCCTCGGTAAGACGATCGGGCGATCCCTCTCCACGCCGGTAAACCCTGCGCATATAACGCGAATCGAAAAACGCCGGGGATCGACAGGCCATAGCCAGCATGGCGTGCATGGGAGTCAGCGTGTAACCCGCGGCGCGGATCAGGAAATCCCGCATTTCGGCGCGCATCGGCGCGACGTCGAGCGCCCGGACGACAGGCCGGAGTCTCGCCCGGTCTATTTCCCCGCTCCCGCCCCCCCAAACGACACCGACGACCTTGCGGGGCCCGAGCGGCACCTCAACGAAACTGCCGGTAACACAACCACCCGCCGGAGCGGCGTAATCGAGCGTTCGATCAAGCGGCTGGGTGATCTGGACCGCAACCGGATCACCCTCGGCGAACGGCACGGGCGACGTCACGGCGTCAGCGACCCGATGGATTCACGTGCCAAGTCGGGGAAAAGACCCATATCCTCAGCGCTGGCCCGGCAGTATTCCGCTTCACGCGGACTGGCCAGCGGGCCCGTCAACCGATCACCTACCGGGCCGTGCGTTGAGCCGTCGCGGGCGAACGGGTGAGCGTTCCACGGTTTTCGGCCGTCGTTCAGGCCTGACGGACGAGCTCTTTCCATTCGCCGCTCCCGGACATTGCCCTCACGCGGGTACATACCCGATCGATCCCTTGATAGCCATCGCGGGTCACGCGACATTCAGAGCAGGGTACTGGCC
>JAPOUP010000168.1 GCA_026708635.1 Rhodobacter sp. | reverse complement strand
TTATGAAACAGAGCGCGCGGGGGGTTGCCTATTGCGGCGGGCGAAAGCTTCCGCCCCTGGATTCCGGAGGCCGGCCCGCGGACGCGCGAACTCTCAACGATCCGACCTGAGCTGACCCGCGAACTGGATTTATCGCCCGGGATCCGTCTCCGGCCGTCCGGAAGTCATCCGGAAACACGGTGTCAGGCGTTCGCCTCGCGTATTTTTTCCGAGGCGTCCTTGTCGTAGGATACGCCCCTGTCATCAAACAGGGAGTCCAGCTCTCCGGACAGCGCCATCTCCGTGATGATGTCGCAGCCTCCGACGAACTCACCCTTGACGTAGAGCTGCGGTATCGTCGGCCAGTCGGAATACTCCTTGATTCCCTGCCGGATGCCGTCGTCCGCCAGCACGTCTACGTCCCGGTAGTGGACATTCATATAATCAAGCAAATTTACGACCCTACTGGAAAAACCGCATTGCGGCATTGCCTTGGTACCTTTCATGAACAGTACCACGTCGTTGGTGACCACGGTATCCGTGATCCGGTCTTGAACCTGCGACATCGCTTTACTCCGGGGCTTTGGTTGTCAGGGCCAGTGCGTGAAGCTCGCCGGTGGGGCCGTCCATCTTGCCTTTCAGCGCAGCGTAAACCATGCGCTGCTGCTCCACACGGTTCATGCCGCGAAAGCTCTCGTCGATAACCATCGCGGACATATGCACGCCATCCTCACCCTGCACCATGATCTCGGCATCAGGAAACCGCTCCCGCAGAAGATTCTCGAGTTCCTGAGCAAACATCGGCATGCTATCCGACACTCCCGCGCATGTACGTTGGGCTTGTGGGGGAAGATAGGTTGCCCCGTCCGACTTCGCAAGACCGGCGGTTCAATTGGTTCGCGCGGCGGTCCCGGTAAGGGCGTCAGCCGAAGGTTTCGGACAGGGTGGAGCGGAAAAGGGCGGAAAGCTCCTCAAGCGGCGCCGAACTCGCTCCGAACCGGACCGAGGCGCCGCCAAACCGGCCGACGCTGGTGAGGGGAACGTCCGCGCGTCCGGCGGCTATCATCAGCGCCTCGGCTTGGTCGAAATTGCAGGCAACCAGATACCGGGCCTGATCCTCACCGAACAGTAACTCCATTTCGTCAGTGTCAATCACCACGCCGACGCCGGCCGCCTCGGCCAGTTCGAACGCGGCCAGGGCCAATCCGCCGTCCGAGAGGTCCGTGCAGGCGCGGATCAGTCCGGAATGTTCGCGGATGAAACTCCCGTTCCGCCGTTCCGCCGCCAGGTCGACGGTCGGCGCGTCGCCATCCTCACGGTTGAACGCTTCCGCAAGCAGCGCGGACTGGCCGAGATGGCCCCCGGCGCTCCCCACAACCAGCGCGACATGCCCCTCGCGGATCTTCCCGGCGATCAATCTATCGGGACCGGCGATAAGTCCGACCGCGCCGATGGTCGGCGTTGGCAGGATCGGTTCGCCGTCCGTCTCGTTATACAGTGAGACGTTGCCCGACACGATTGGCATATCCAAAGCTTTGCAGGCGGCCCCGATTCCCCTGATGGCCTCGACCAACTGCCCCATGATTTCAGGCTTTTCCGGGTTGCCGAAGTTCAGGTTGTCGGTAGCGGCAAGCGGTTTGGCGCCGACGGCGGATAGGTTGCGGTAGGCTTCCGCCACCGCCTGCTTGCCGCCTTCCTCCGGGCAAGCGCGGACATAGCGGGGTGTCACGTCGGAAGTGAAGGCAAGCATCCTGTCGGTACCATGCACCCTCACCACCCCCGCGCCCAGTCCCGGGCCGCGGACCGTATCAGCCATCACCATGCTGTCATACTGCTCGTGGATCCAATGGCGTGAAGCGTGGTTCGGTGACGAGATCAGGGCTTTCAGGCCGTCGATCGGGTCGATTCGCGGAACGCTCGCCGACGGTTGGCACGCGGCGGAAGGAACCCATGGCCTATCGTATTCCGGGGCGGCGCTCGACAGGCGCGAGAGCGGAATGTCCGCCCTTACCTCGTTTGCTCGAACGACGATGAGACGGTCTTCCGCGATGGTCTCGCCCACAATCGCGAAGTCAAGCTCCCATTTTTCGGATATCCGCCTCGCCTCGGCCTCTTTTTCCGGACGGAGAGTCATCAACATGCGTTCCTGGGATTCCGAAAGCATGATCTCATAGGCCGTCATGTTTTCGTCACGTAGGGGTACGTCGTCCAGCCTCAACCTTATGCCCAGACCTCCCTTGTCTCCCATCTCGACGGAGGAACAGGTGAGCCCCGCGGCTCCCATGTCCTGGATCGCGATGACCGCGCCGGTCCGCATCAGTTCGAGGCACGCCTCGAGCAGGCGCTTTTCGGTGAAAGGGTCACCGACCTGGACGGTTGGTCTCTTTTCCTCCACCGTACCCTCGAATTCCGCGGACGCCATTGTCGCGCCGCCAACCCCGTCGCGCCCGGTCCGCGCGCCGATATAGACGACGGGCATTCCGACGCCGCTGGCCGCCGAGTAGAATATACCGTCGGTATTCACGAGGCCGGCGGCGAAAGCGTTTACCAGGCAGTTGCCGTTGTAGGACCGGTGAAACCTGACCTCGCCGCCGACCATGGGAACGCCGAAGGAGTTTGAGTAGCCGCCGATTCCCTCGACGACACCGTTCACGAGACGGCGGGTCCTGACGTGTCCGGGCTCGCCGAATGAGAGCGAATTCATGGCCGCGACGGGTCTTGCGCCCATGGTGAAAATGTCGCGCAGGATGCCGCCGACGCCGGTGGCCGCGCCCTGGTACGGTTCGATGTACGACGGGTGGTTATGGCTCTCCATCTTGAACACGACGGCCTGTCCGTCGCCGATATCCACGATACCGGCGTTCTCGCCCGGCCCGCAGATCACCTGCGGTCCGTCGGTCGGAAGGGTCCGGAGCCACTTCCTGGAGGACTTGTAGGAACAGTGTTCGTTCCACATGGCCGAAAATATTCCGAGTTCGGTGATTGTCGGCCGACGGCCGAGGATCTCGGCAATCCTGCTGAATTCCTCGGGTTTCAGCCCGTGGCGGGCGACCAGTTCTTCGGTGATTTCCGGATCGGCCATCGTGCGCTCTCGCGGGACAGACTCTCAATCGTGCGTGTCCAGATCAGTCTAGCATGCGGGCAAGGGGAAGTAAGTGCGGCGTTTTCCGCTCCGGACGTAGATCGGTTTTTTGCCTGATCACTCTCGGGTGCGTTGGGGCGATACGCGGCTCCCGCGAACGCTTTGGCGACAATATCTTCGCGTCCGTCTTGATGGAACGCGACGGGTTCGTCGCGGTCACGTTCGCTTGCGCGCCGGCCGGTGGAAAGGGTGGCTTCCCCATTGGAAAGGCGGAAAATCCCGGGCGGATGCCATTGGGAAGGCCCGGGGCTGTCTCGACCGGCCGCACCCGTCATGATCCATAAAGGTCCATGATGGCGGCCCGGAGGAACCGGCTGGCGGCTGTCCGGGTCCGAACGTCCCGCCGATGTCATCGGGGGGATTGCGTTTCGTGACGGAACCGGACAACTGGTGGAAGCCGCCTGAAATCGGCCGTCACCCGCTTTCGGGCATAACCCGGTGTTGAGGCGGAGGAGTCGTTATGTCCACAGAGTTGACGTTCTACACCAACCCCATGTCCCGCGGCCAGATCGTGCGCTGGGCGCTGGAGGAGGTTGGCGCCGACTACAGGACAGTGATCGTGGAGTATGGCGAGGATATGAAGGGGCCGGAGTATCTGGCCATCAATCCGATGGGGAAAGTTCCGGCCATCCGGCATGGCGATCAGGTTGTGACCGAATGTGCGGCGATCTGCGCTTACCTTGCCGAGATTTTCCCGGAGGCCGGACTGCTTCCGGAAGCGGAGGAACGCGCCGCGTATTTCCGCTGGCTGTTTTTCGCCGCCGGCCCGCTTGAGCAGGCCGTGACGGTTAAATCCCTGGCGCTGGACATGCCGGAGGACAAGGCCGCGATGCTCGGTTTCGGTACGTTCGAGAACGCGGTCAGCGCTCTTGAGGGTTACCTTGACCGCCACACTTACGTTTGCGGTGAACGGTTCACCATGGCCGACGTCTATGTCGGCAGCCATATCGAGTGGGGTTTGTCTTTCGGCACCCTGCCCGGACGTCCGTCATTCAAGACCTATGCCGAACGTATCGCGGCGCGGGACGCGCACAGGCGGGCCCGCGCAACGGACCAGGCGTTGATCGCC
Source organism: Rhodobacter sp. (assembly GCA_026708635.1). Classification (GTDB taxonomy): domain Bacteria; phylum Pseudomonadota; class Alphaproteobacteria; order Rhodobacterales; family Rhodobacteraceae; genus JAPOUP01. The sequence continues at coordinate 5,346 of JAPOUP010000168.1, read as the reverse complement.
GAGCGGGAAGCCCAATCCTGAGCGCCGTCGCCGCCGCCCGCTGATGGGGGATTGCCGCCATATCTCCGTGCGACGCGACCGCACCGTGGACGGTCACCCACTTTCGGGTGCCCTCCCCGAATGGCGTTCGGATAGGCCCGCCGTTCCGGGAGCGGTTTTTCCCGCCGGCCGCGACGCGTTGACATCGCGCGGTTTCGCCCATCCCGGTTTTGCGCCGGGTCGGTTTTCAACGTCCCGGCCGGTCGGCCGTCTATCCTGCCGCCGGTCGCGTGGCACCGCTCTTTCGCCGACGGTAGGCGATGATCTCCTCCATCACGAAATCGCGGAAAGCCGCTATTCGCTTTGAGTTCCGCAGTTCCTCCGGATAGGCGAGAAACACGGGGACTTCGTTCGATTCAACGTCGTTCAGAACGCGTACGATCCCGGGAAAGTCCTCGATCACGTAATCCGGCAGCACCCCGATCCCCAGGTTGTTGACGACGCCCTGCAGCACTCCATAGTAGTTATTCACGGTAAGAAGTGACTTGGGTCGGTGGGGTAGAAGCAGTTCGACAAGGCTCGCGCCCTCGCTCACCTGGAAACTGGTCGTGTTCTGGCAGATCAGCCTATGCTCGGAAAGGTCGGCCGGGGTTTCCGGCGTGCCGCGTTCCTCCAGATACGATGGAGCGGCATAAAGACGCATGCGTACCCCCATAAGGCGGCGGCGCACGAGATCGGCCTGGCTTGGCTCCTTCATGCGGATCGCCACGTCAGCCTCGCGCATGGGAAGGTCGAGGACACGCTCTTCCAGCATCAGGTCAATTCTCAGGTCCGGATAGACCGCGTAGAGGGTTGCCAGCCTCGGGGCGAGCCAAAGCGTTCCGAAGCCGGTCGTGGTCGTTATCCTGAGTTCGCCGGACACCTCTTCCTTGCTGTCGCGGATTCGCGCAGTCGCCGTTTCGATACGGCGCGCCATGGTTTTCGCGGCTTCGAAAAGCAACTCACCCTGTTCTGTGAGGATCAGGCCCCTTGCGTGGCGGTGGAAGAGGGTGGCGTTCAGTGACTCCTCAAGCGCACTGATCTGCCGCGAAACCGCGGACTGACTGAGATGTAGGGTGTCACCCGCGTGGGTAAGGCTTCCCGCATCGGCCACCGCGTGGAAAATCCTTAGCTTGTCCCAGTCCATTTTCCCATCCGTGTAAAAGTGTACCGCACCGCAGGATAGGTGATGTCTTGCTTGGGCAAAGACAAGGAGTGTCTCCGGCATTTCCGGGCGTTAAGGTTACGGGGCGGGGCGGTAACATCGGCCACCCCGGACGACGGCTAAACCCTGAAGCCTGTCGATGTCACGGCGCGCCTCCCGGAGGACACGGAACCCGAAAAATCCAGGCCAGATGGCTCCGCCCGCCTTCCGTCCCCTTCAAAAGGGGGGCGCGGCTTAGTATGACATGCCGCGGGGTCTCTTAGGAAGGTGCTGGACATGCGGCAGGACGTTTCGCTCGCAGACCGCTTCGATCTGGATAAATCTCCGGTGCTCCTGAATGGGACGCAGGCGCTCGTGCGTCTGATGCTCACGCAGAAGGCGCGGGACCGGGCCGCCGGGCTGGACACCGCGGGATACGTATCCGGCTACCGGGGTTCGCCCCTTGGGGCGGTCGACGTGACGATGGAGCGGGCCAGAGGGATTCTGGAAGCCAGCGACATCCACTTCCAGCCCGGAATCAACGAGGATCTCGCCGCCACCGCGATCTGGGGCACCCAGCAGGCGGAGCTCCGCGGCGAGGGCCGTTTCGATGGCGTCTTCGGCCTATGGTACGGAAAGGGTCCCGGGGTCGACCGCACCGGCGATGTCATGCGCCACGCCAATTTCGCGGGCACCTCCAGAAACGGTGGCGTTCTCATGGCGATGGGTGACGACCACACGGGAGAAAGTTCGACGACCCTGCACCAGTCGGATTGGGCGATGGTGGACGCGTATATGCCCGTTCTCTCGCCGGCCGGCGTGCAGGAGATCCTGGATTACGGCCTCTATGGATTCGCGTTGGGCCGGTTCGCCGGACTCTGGTGCGGGCTGAAGCTCATGAAGGACACCGTCGAGACCACCGCGGTGGTCGACGGCCGGCCCGACAGAATGTCATTCGTTTCGCCGGAGTTCGACATGCCGGACGGCGGGCTCAACATCCGCCTGATCGACGACCGCATTCCGCAGGAAGCGCGAATGATCGATTACAAACGGTTCGCGGCGGAAGCCTTCGCCCGGGCGAACCGAATTGACCGCCGGATCCATGGAACGTCCGGTGCGAAAATCGGATTTGTGGCCGCCGGCAAGAACTGGCTGGATCTGGTACATGCCCTCTCGCTTCTTGGCATCGGGTCCCGGGAAGCCGAGCGGCTGGGTCTCACGACCTATAAGGTCGCCCAGACCTGGCCACTCGACATAGAGAGCTTCAAGGAATGGGCCGAAGGACTCGACCTGATCGTCGTCGTCGAGGAAAAACGCAAACTGATCGAGATTCAGATAAAGGAAGCGATCTTCGACGACCGCCGCGGGCGCCGGGTATTCGGCTGGCATAAGGGAGACGTCTGGCGGGACGGCCGTAGGGTCCAGTTATTCCCGACCCGCTACTGTCTCGATCCAGTGTTCATCGCCGAGAGGATTGGCGGGATCCTTATCGAGGAAGGCCGCGGCACGGACAGTATACGTGCCGGAATGGATACCCTGTCGGAGAGCCGGAAGGCCGGCAACGTTCCCGACGTTGTGGCCCGGCTGCCTTATTTCTGCTCGGGATGCCCGCATAACACCTCAACCAAACTGCCGGAGGGCGCCAGGGCTTACGCGGGTATCGGCTGTCACTTCATGGTGCAGTGGATGGACCGCGAGACCGTCGGGTTCACCCATATGGGAGGTGAGGGAGCCAACTGGATCGGCGAGGCCCCGTTCTCCACCCGTCGCCACGTATTCCAGAACATCGGCGATGGCACCTATAACCATTCCGGTGTCCAGGCGATCCGCTTCGCCCTCGCGGCGGGAACCAACGTAACCTACAAGATACTCTTCAACGACGCCGTGGCCATGACCGGGGGGCAGGGCAACGACGGCGGGTTGACGGCCGACCGGATCGCCCGGGAACTCGTTGCGATGGGCGTGCCGAACATCGCGCTGGTGTACGACCGGAAGGAGGATGTCGATCTGTCGGCGTTTCCGCGCGAGGTCACGCGCCACGAGCGCGCCGACCTGCGGAAGGTCCAGGAGCGGCTGGGCGGATGCGAAGGCGTTTCCGCGATCATCTACCTGCAGACCTGCGCGGCGGAGAAGCGACGCCGCCGCCGCCGCGGACAGATGCGCGATCCGGAACGGCGCGTCTTCATCAACACCGATATCTGTGAAGGCTGCGGCGACTGCGGCGCCCAGTCGAACTGTGTCTCGATCGTTCCCGTCGAGACCGAGTTCGGACGAAAGCGGGCCATCGACCAGTCCGCGTGCAACAGGGACTTCTCGTGTGTCGACGGCTTCTGTCCGAGCTTCGTGACCGTGGAGGGGGCCGGGATACGGCACGGGCCGACGGTTTCGCTGGACGCGGGAAACCTGCCGTCGCCGGATCTGCCGGAAATCGACGGCACCCATAACGTGGTCATAACCGGGATCGGTGGAACGGGCGCCGTCACGATAGGCGCCGTAATGGCCATGGCGGCCCATATCGACGGCAAAGGCGCCGGTATGATGGAAATGGCCGGCCTGGCGCAGAAGGGCGGCGCCGTCCATGTCCATTGCCGCATCGCCAACAGTCCATCCGACATCAGCGCCGTGCGCGTCGCCGCGGGGGAGTGCGACGCCCTGATCGGCGGTGACCTTGTCGTGAGCGCGGGCTCGGCGACTCTCGGCCTGACGAAGACCGGTCGGACCGGAGCCGTTGTCAACTGTCACGAGACCATTACGGGTGACTTCACGCGCGATACGGAATTCACCCTTCCGTCGGAGCGGCTCAGACTCGCCCTTAGCTCGAGGCTCCGGAACCGTATCGCGTTCCTCGACGCTTCCGAACTGTCCAGAAAACTGCTCGGCGATGCGATCTACTCAAACATGGTCGTGTTCGGGGCCGCCTGGCAGGGGGGGTTCATTCCGCTGGGTCATGAAGCGATAATGTCGGCGATAGAGCTCAACGGAACCGCCGCCGACCGGAACCGGCAGGCGTTCGAATATGGACGCTGGGCGTGGCTCAATCCCGAGGAGGCGAACACCCTGGCCGGGTCGGTGGTCGAAAGACTGCCGAAATCCCTCGACGAGCGCATCGACATCAGGGCGGAGCATCTCATTCGGTACCAGGGCGCGGGTCTCGCGAGGCGCTATCGCCGGCAGGTGGACAGATTCACCGAGCCTCGGCTGAGGGAAGCCGTCGCCAAAGGGTACCACAGACTTCTGGCCTACAAGGATGAGTACGAAGTCGCCAGACTGCTTCTCCAGACGGAGGAGAGGGTGCGCGGCGAATTCGATGGCGAGCCAAGGCTGACCTACCATCTCGCTCCCCCTTTGCTCTCGAGGACGGGCCCGAACGGCAGGCCCGCGAAACGGGAGTTCGGACCCTGGGTGGTGCGCCTGCTCAGGGTGCTGGTAAGGTTCAGGTGGCTTCGCGGCACGCCGCTGGACCCGTTCGGCCATTCCGCCGAACGCAGGGCGGAGCGTGCGCTCATCCGGCAGTTCGAGACCGACATGGCCGCTTTGCCGGAACTGACGGGCGATCGGATGGAAGCGGCCGTGGCGCTTGCGGAACTTCCCCTAGGCATCAAGGGATTCGGACCGGTCAAGGCGGCAAACATGGCGACGGCGGCGAAGCGGCGCGACGAGTTGCTGACCGCCCTTCATGTCCGGTCCGAGCTCGGTCAGGCGGCCGAATGACCGCCGAAGCGGTCATGTCCGGAGGATGGCTGTCGGGACTCCTTCGCGAGGTCCCGTGAGGGGTGAGGCCGGGGACTCCACGGCCTGTCCCGCCGCCCCGACGGACGAATGGACGCTCGCCCGATGCCTGACCGCGCGGGAAATCAGCCATGCCGGTTGCTCGCGCCCGCGTCGGGGAGCGCCATCGGCATGTTTCCCGATGGAACGGCGATGGCATGGCGCGCTCCGTTCGCCCGCCGGATAGACGGGGTCCGGTCACCCCTTTGCCGTCAGGGCGATCATGAAATCCGGCACCGCTGTATCGGCGTATCCCAGGAGGCATGGCTCGCGTCCGTTCCCGATCGCGGGCCATCCGCTCAGGGCCGCGCTCGCGATCGGTGAGTTTCCGGTTCGGGTGGACGGGCCCGCACACGCGTTGTCGGCGAACCGCCGGTCGTTCCGGCCGAACCCGTCGCGCGCGAGGCGAATCACCG
>JAPOUP010000312.1:7556-9554 GCA_026708635.1 Rhodobacter sp. | reverse complement strand
CCAGGCCGCTCCGAGACCCGAAATCCCGCCTCCAATCACCGCAATTCTGTACGGCCCGCCGTCGGACTTTGCCGTCGGACCTGTCGCTTCGCGTATCATCGCCCCGTTTTCTTAGCCAAAAGCCAGGTGGATTAATCCAGCTTTAAGGGATTTCCCGAGGTCTGTTGACGGTCATGTCGACGCAGCCACACGGCGGCGGGATGAATCCCCGCCGCGACGCTCTCGTCGAACCTGTCGTACCGGATCGCGATCGCCCCGATCACATCGCTAACCGAAAGGTAACGGGGCCGGTATAGCTAGAACAGTCCCTCGATCTGACCGACACCGTTGACATGGATCCGTTCCGCCGCCGGACTGCGCGGCAGCCCCGGCATCGTCATGATCTCTCCACAGATGACCACGACGAAACCGGCCCCGGCGCTAAGCCGTACCTCACGCACGGGTAGCGAGTGACCTGTCGGCGCGCCGCGGCGCTCGGGATCGGTGGTGAAGCTGTATTGGGTCTTCGCCATACAGACCGGCAGGTCACCGTAACCCTGCCGCTCCCATTCACTCAGCTGGCCGCGGATTTTCCGGTCAGCCAGCACTTCGTCCGCGCGATAGATTCGCTTCGCAACCGTCTCGATCTTCTCGAACAGAGGAATTCCGTCAGCATAGAGCGGAGCGTAGCGCGACGCCCCGCTTTCGCAGACATCCACGACCTTCGCGGCAAGGTCTCTCGTACCCTCCGAACCGCTGGCCCAATGCCGGCAGAGGATCGCCTCAGTCCCCATAGCCCCGGCATAGGACATGACCGCGGCCACCTCGGCGTCCGTGTCGGTAACGAAGTGGTTGATCGCGACAACCGCGGGAACGCCGAACTTCCCGATGTTCTCGATGTGTCGACCAAGGTTCGCGCATCCCCTTTCGACCGCCTCAACGTTTTCGGCGCCAAGATCGTCCCGGGCCACACCACCATTCATCTTCAACGCGCGCACCGTGGCGACGATCACCACCGCGTCGGGATCCAGGCCGGCTTTGCGGCATTTGATGTTGAGAAACTTTTCCGCGCCGAGATCCGCGCCGAACCCGGCCTCGGTCACGACGTAGTCAGCCAGCTTCATCGCGGTCTTGGTGGCGATAACGGAATTGCAGCCATGCGCTATGTTCGCGAACGGTCCACCGTGCACGAACGCTGGATTGTTCTCCAGCGTCTGCACCAGATTGGGCTGCATCGCGTCCCTCAGCAACACCGTCATCGCGCCGTCGGCCTTGATATCGCGGCAATGCACGGGCGACCTGTCGCGCCGGTACGCGACGATCATGTCACCCAGCCGTCCGCGCAGGTCATCCAGGTCGCTCGCCAGGCAGAGGATCGCCATGACCTCCGACGCGACGGTTATGTCAAACCCCGCCTCCCTCGGAAAACCGTTGGCGACGCCACCAAGCGAGCAGGTGATGCTACGCAGGGCCCGGTCATTCATGTCAACGACACGGCGCCATGCCACCCGGCGGGTGTCGATCTCCAGTTCGTTCCCCCAGTAGATATGGTTATCGATCATGGCGCTCAGAAGGGAATGGGCGCTGGTGATCGCATGGAAATCGCCGGTGAAATGGAGGTTCATATCCTCCATCGGCACTATCTGCGCGTATCCGCCGCCAGCCGCCCCGCCCTTCATCCCGAAGTTCGGCCCCAGGGAAGCTTCTCGGATGCAGATCATCGCGTTCCTGCCGATCGCGTTGAGGCCGTCGCCGAGACCGACCGTAGTGGTTGTCTTGCCCTCACCGGCCGGAGTCGGGTTGACCGCGGTGACAAGGATAAGCCTGCCGTCTCTCCTTCCTGCCTGGGCGTTTATGAATTCGAACGAAACCTTCGCTTTGTCATGGCCGAAGGGTATCAGGTGCTCGCTCGGGATGCCGAGTTTCGCTCCGATCTCCTGGATCGGCATTTTCCTGGCCGCACGCGCAATCTCGATATCAGACATGTCCCTACCTAACGATCGTTCCATCATGTTCCCA
>JAPOUP010000312.1:2464-7311 GCA_026708635.1 Rhodobacter sp. | reverse complement strand
ATGAGGTCATAGACCTGCTTGACCGGCTTGTTCCAGTCAATTCTCGCATGCCTCTTGGTGCAACGGCGCTCATAGGTGGCGCGCGACTCATCGGGAACGATACGGGGAGGGGAGCCGCCGCGAAACAGGTCACATACCGTCAGCACCGAATTTACCGCCGACGGGTAGATTTTCCTGAAGTAAAGATCGATGACCGTATCGTCCGGACCGATCCCGCATTCCCATTGCATCAGGCTGTCGCCCTCATCGAGGCCATCGGTCGGGTAAAACCAGCTGTAACCGGATTTTGTGGCCCCCATAATGATCGGCCAGTTCACGGCGCTCGGCCCCCGATGAAGCGGCAGAAGCGACGGGTGAAAGCAGATGGAACCCAATCTGGGAGTGTCGCGGGCGGCGGCCGGAACGAACACGTTCACATACGCCATAACCATCAGGTCGGCATTGTAGCCCGCAAGCCCGTCAAGCGTCTGCCGGTCATCGAATTTCCCCGGCTGGTGAACCGGAAGGCCCCGCTCAAGCGCGAATTCCCTGATCGGATCCATGGTTCCGCTGTCGGGCTCGCAGTAGACCGCCACGACCTCGTCCACGCCGGCGTCAAGGAGTTTGGCGAGAACGTCCCTGCCAAACGCCTGCTGACCCATGACCACGATGCGTAGCGGACCGCTCATCCCGACGCCGTCCGTTTCGGTTGGCCGACCGCACCGGATTCCAGTATCCGGTCCAGATCCTCACCCGAATACCCGAGCACGTCCGAGAGGACCTCTTCGGTGTGCTCGCCCAGTAGCGGCGAGCGGACGACTTCAGCGGGTGAATCGCTCAGCTTGATCGGGCAACCAATCGATACGTAGCTCCCACGCTCAGGGTGGTCGACGTCAACGACCGTGCCGGTCGCGCGCAACCCCTCGTCCTCCATCAGTTCCTTCATCGACAGGATTGGCCCGACCGGAATGTTGAGCGGATTGCAGATCTCCATCACCTCGAACTTGGTGAGGGTCATGGTCCAGGCCTCAATGGCGTCAAAGATCTCGTCCAGCTTGTCCAGGCGTTCCGGCAGGGTGGCATACCCCTTCGCGTCCTTCCATTCCGGCCTGCCGATCAGGTCGCAGATGGGCCCCCAGACGGCGGTCTGGGTGATGAAATAGGTGTAGGCGTTCGGATCGGTCTCCCATCCCCTGCATCTGAGTATCCGCCCCGGCTGGCCGCCGCCTGAGTCATTGCCCGCGCGGGGGGTCGCCTCGCCAAACGGAAGTCCCTCGCCATACTGCGAATATTCCTCGAGCGGACCGGCCATGAGCCGCTGCTGGTCACGCATTTTGACGCGGCAGAGGTTCAGCACACCGTCCTGCATCGCCGCCGACACCTTCTGGCCACGTCCCGACCTCTCGCGCTGGTAAAGCGCGGTGACGATCCCAAGCGCCAGATGCAGCCCCGTTCCGGAATCACCGATCTGCGCGCCGGTCACCAATGGCGGTCCGTCCGGAAACCCCGTGGTTGAAGCGGAGCCGCCCGAGCACTGGGCGACATTCTCGTAAACTTTGCAGTCCTCATACTGTCCCGGCCCGAAACCCTTGATCGAGGCCAGGATCATCCGTGGATTGATTTCGTGTATCCGCTCCCATGTGAAGCCCATGCGGTCGAGCGCTCCGGGCGCGAAATTCTCGACCATCACGTCACATTCCTCGATCAGGCGGGTTAGCACTTCCTGGCCGGTTCCATGCTTGGAATTCAGTTCGATTGAGCGTTTGTTGTGATTGAGCATGGTGAAGTAGAGACTGTCAGCCCCCGGCACGTCCACCAACTGCTTACGCGTCGCGTCGCCGACGCCGGGCCGCTCCACCTTTATCACATCGGCCCCGAACCAGGCGAGAAGCTGGGTGCAGGTGGGCCCTGACTGCACGTGGGTGAAATCCAGTATCCGGACGCCTTCGAGTGCTTTCATCCCTAACGCCTTCCTTACTGTGTGCCTCGGACGCCGGCATTACACGGCCCGGGTTCCGGCGTCGGCTCAGGCTTTCCCGACGACGCTCTGTGGGTTGAGGTTTCCGATGCGGACGGACTCGGTCCCTGCCGCGGGGTCAATGATCGCGTTGACAAGAGTGGGGCGCGTCCCCGCTTTACCCGGAGATCCAGACGATCCATCTATTCCGCCTCGGTTACGTCATGCTTCGAGATACGACAGGCCGAAAACTTGAATTCGGGAATCTTCCCATAAGGATCGAGCTTCGGATTGGTGAGGATATTCGCTGCCGCCTCGACATAGGCGAAGGGTACGAAAACCATATCCTCAGCCACCGCCCTGTCCGCGCGGGCCATAATGGTGATCGCGCCGCGGCGCGTGGTGATTCGGACAGCTTCGCCCGGAACCATTCCGAAACGCCGAAGCGTGCGGGGATGGAACGACGCGCTGGCCTCCGGCTCGACAGCGTCAAGCACCGCGGCCCGTCGCGTCATGGATCCCGTGTGCCAATGCTCCAGCTGTCGGCCCGTCGTCAGGATCAGCGGATATTCATCATCGGGGACCTCCGCCGGCGGCAGGATCGCCGCCGGCGTGAACCTCGCGCGGCCCCGCGGCCTCGGAAAGCCGTCGCCGAATACGATCGACTGCCCCGGATCCGTTTCCGATACCGATGGATATGTCACGGCGTTCTCGGCCTCCAGCCGATCCCATGTGATGTTATCCAGGGAAGCCATACCCCGCTTCATTTCGGCGAACACGTCGCGGGGATGGGTGTAGCTCCAGTCCAGCCCGCAGCGCCTGGCGAGTTCCACGATGATCCACCAGTCCTCTCTCGCGTCACCGGGCGGTGCCACCGCCCGACGACCCATCTGGACCTGGCGGTTGGTGTTGGTGACGGTGCCTGTCTTTTCCGCCCATGCCGCCGCCGGAAGAATGACATCGGCGTAGTTAGCGGTCTCCGTAAGAAAAATATCCTGTACGACAAGATGGTCGAGCTTGGCCAGAGCGGCCCGGGCATGTCCGACATTCGGATCGGACATCGCGGGATTCTCGCCGAGAATGTACATCGCCCTGACGTCACCGGCATGGATCGCATCCATGATCTCCACAACCGTAAGACCTTTCCGACCGTCCTGGAAACGGTCGTCTCCCCAGATCTCGTTGAACGCGGAGCGGACACCGTCATCGGAAACGCATCGGTAGTCAGGCAGAAACATCGGAACCAGGCCGGCGTCGGAGGCGCCCTGCACGTTGTTCTGGCCACGCAGAGGATGTAGTCCGGTGCCCGGACGCCCGACATGGCCGCACATCAGCGCGAGGGAGATCAGGCATCGGGAATTGTCAGTGCCGTGGACGTGCTGACTTACGCCCATGCCCCAGAAGATCATGCCGGCCTTCGCCGTCGCGAACTCCCTGGCCACCTTTCTCAGTGTTTCGGCCTCTATGCCGCAGATCCCCGCCACGCTCTCAGGCGAGAAATCCCTGAGATGCTCTCTCATCGCCTCCCAGTTCTCCGTGAATGCCTGGATGTACCCCTCGTCGAAAAGACCCTCCTCGACGATGACATGCATGATGGCGTTCAGCATCGAGACGTCCGCGCCGGGCCGGAACTGCAGCATATGCGTGGCGTGTCTGGCGAGTCCCTGGGCGCGCGGATCCATTACGATAAGCTTGCCGCCACGTCTGGCGAATTGCTTGAAATAGGTCGCGGCGACAGGATGGTTCTCGGTCGGGTTCGCGCCGATGACGATCGCCACGTCAGCGTTCTCGATCTCGTTGAAGGTCGCGGTCACCGCGCCCGACCCGACGTTTTCCATCAGTGCCGCGACGGACGACGCATGGCATAGCCGGGTACAGTGATCCACGTTGTTGTGGCCGAACCCCTGACGGATGAACTTCTGGAAGAGATAGGCCTCCTCGTTCGAGCACTTCGCCGACCCGAAACCGGCGACTTCCCGTCCCCTGTCCCTTAGGCCCATCGCGGCGGCGTCCAGCGCCTCGTCCCAGGTCACTTCACGGAAATGCGACCCCCAATCGGCCGGATCGACATCGAGTCCCTTCACAGGAGCGTCATCGCGGCGGATGAGCGGCACCGTGAGCCGGTGGGAATGATCCACATAGTCAAAACCGAACCGTCCCTTGACGCATAGCCTGTTCTCGTTCGCCGGGCCGTCCACGCCCTGCACATATCTGATCTTACCGTCCTTCACCTTGAAGGAGAGCTGACAACCGACGCCACAATATGGGCAGACCGACCGGACGTCCCTGTCGTAATCCTTGCTGTCACCCAACTGCCGTCCGTCGAGAACCGTCGCTGGCATCAGGGCCCCAGTGGGACAGGCCTGGACGCATTCGCCGCAGGCGACGCAGGTGGACGCGCCCATCGGATCGCCCATGTCGAAAACGATCCGGGAACCGTGGCCACGCCCGGACATGCCGATGACGTCGTTGACCTGGACCTCGCGGCAGGCGCGAACGCACAGACCGCAGTGAATGCAGGCATCGAGGTTGACGCGCATCGCCGGATGGCTGTCATCGGTGACCGGCACCGATTCCCGTTCCACTGCCGGAAAACGGCTATCGCGGACTCCGTTTGCCGCGGCCATGTCGTGATAATGGCTTGAGACGTCATGAGCCGTCTCTGGCTGGTCCGCCGCCAGCAGCTCCATCACCAGCCCGCGTGCCTTGACGGCGCGTTCACTGTCTGTCCTCACCACCATTCCGTCAGTCACGGGCCTGATGCAGCTGGCGGCGAGAGTTCTTTCCCCCTCAACCTCAACCATACAGGCGCGGCAGTTTCCGTCACTGCGATAGCCGGGCCCGGGTCGGTGACAGAGATGTGGAACGGTCACGCCATGACCATGCGCCGCTTCCCAGATCGTGCGGCCCG
>JAPOUP010000312.1:0-1802 GCA_026708635.1 Rhodobacter sp. | reverse complement strand
CCGTTCCTCTCAACCGAATTGAGGCATTCCGGCCCTTCCCGGCAGATCCTGGCCACCCAGTGAAGCGTTTCGACGTTATGGACGAGTGTGGGCCTGTTGAAGACGCCAGCCTGCGCGACGAACGGCGGTCTGTGTCTTGGCAGGCCGCGCTTGCCTTCGATCGATTCGATCATCGCCGATTCTTCACCGCAGATGTACGCGCCCGCACCGCGTCGTAGGTCGATATGGCCGGGAGACACAATTCCCGCCGTTTCGAGCAGCCGTATTTCCCTACGCAGAATCTCCAGAACGGCCGGATACTCGTCGCGCATATAGATGAAGCAGGTCTCCGCCTCCACCGCCCAGGCGGCTATCAGCATGCCCTCCAGGAACATATGCGGCGCGCGTTCAAGGTAATGGCGGTCCTTGAAGGTTCCCGGCTCGCCCTCGTCACCGTTGACGGCGAGATAGCGCGGCCCTTCGCAGGCACGGACGAAATCCCATTTCCGACCTGACGGGAACCCGGCGCCCCCGAGCCCGCGTAGCCCGCTCTCGAGAACTTTCCGACGCACTGCTTCCCAGTCACCACCATCCCGCAGCGACTTAAGCGCTACATAGCCACCGCCCGCGACGTAGTCTCCGAAACCTTCGTATTCGGGAATGGACGGGTGCGTGTCGTTTGACGCGATCGCCGCCTGCACCCGATCGACGGTCGCGTGGTCTATATGGCGGTGCCCGATCTCAAGGGCCGGCGCGGCATCGCAACGGCCCATGCAGGGTGCCCTTATAACACGTACCTCAGCGGGATCGACCGAGTCCCTCAACGCCGCCGCCAACCGCCGCGCCCCGGCGAGTTCGCAGCTGAGCGAATCGCACACCCTGACGGTGAGAGCGGGGGGCGGCGTCTCGCCTTCCCTCACGACGTCGAAATGGGCGTAGAAGGTGGCGACTTCGTACACCTCGGCCTGGGCCAACCGCATCTCGTCGGCAAGGGCGGCGAGATGCGCGGCGGAAAGATGCCCGAATTCATCCTGTATCAGGTGAAGGTGCTCGATCAGAAGGTCACGGCGGCGCGGCCGGTCACCCAGCAGGTCGCGAACCTCAAGCAGGGCCCGGTCCTGAACCTGACGCCCTTTCGGCGCCATTCTGCCCTTTCCCCGGCCATCCTTCCAGATACCGCCGCGGCCATCCAATGGAGCCATGTCACCATCCCCCCGTAGAGAGAATGATTTCATAAACCCCGGATATCGTAAAATCGTAATTTCTTATGCTTCGATAACAATCCCTTATCAATTATCCTCCAACGCCACCTGCCTGAACGCCTCGATGGCCGGCAGCCGTGGCTCGCGGATCGCGCAGACGAGGCAGATCTCCTTGCGCAGGTCCGGCTCGACCAGAGGCAGGACGGACATATCGGACAACGGACCCAACGCCTCCACCAGCGCCCGCGGCACGATTGTGGCGCAGGCTCCGTCTCTCGCCATCGCGATCGAAATCGTCAGGGCGTTGGTTTCCGAGATCACCTGCGACCGCACGCCGATTTCGTCAAACGTCCGGTCAATTATGCGCCGGTTCTGCATACCCGGCTCAAGCAGGGAAAGCGGGAATTCCGCGGCCTTCCTCCAGCTGATCGCGTCGGTCCGTCCGCCCATTAGCGATGTGGGCGCAAGGAAGACGTAGCGTTCTTCGTAAAGATGCCGGGCCGAAACCATCTCGGACGGGACGCTGTCGGCATAGGTGATGCCGGCGTCGATCGTACCATCCTCGATTCGCCGCTCGATGGTCAGGGACGAGGCCGTTTCGATCCGCGCGACGATGCCGGG
>JAPOUP010000102.1 GCA_026708635.1 Rhodobacter sp. | reverse complement strand
CTCGATAAATTTGGGGGAGCGGGATGGTGATCCGGTGGTCGGCGCGGTTACGCCTCCGGTCAGTTATCGCCCGCCCGGTGGGCTATCACGACAACCGACTTTCCGACCCGCGGACCCTGATGATGAAAGCCCGGAAGGCATGGACCGCGCACTCCGCCCCGGTCACGGATCATTCCCTGAGCGTTCCGCCGTTTGCCGGCCGTTTTCCGCGTAAGGGCATGTACGGTTCTACAGCTTCTCGATCAACTTTGGTATGGCGTCGAACAGGTTGTCCACCAACCCGTAATCGGCCACCTGGAAAATCGGGGCTTCCTCATCCTTGTTGATGGCGACGATCACTTTCGAATCCTTCATGCCCGCCAGATGCTGGATGGCGCCGGAGATACCGACAGCGACGTATAGATCCGGAGCGACCACCTTTCCGGTCTGCCCGACCTGCCAATCGTTTGGCGCGTAGCCTGAATCGACGGCCGCGCGGCTGGCGCCAACGGCCGCGCCAAGTTTGTCCGCAAGCTTCTCGATAAGTTGGAAGTCCTCCTCCGAACCGACGCCACGGCCACCGGATACGACAATGCCGGCGCTTGTCAGTTCCGGCCGCCCGCTGTCGGCCATCCTGTCCTCGATCCATTCGGATAGACCCGACTTTCCGCCGAACGAAACGTTTTCCACCGGCACCGGCGCGCCTTCGCCCGCGGCGTCGAAAGTGGACGTCCGTATGGTCACCACTTTGACTCCATCGCGGGACTTCACCGTCTGTATCGCGTTTCCGGCGTAGATCGGACGTTCGAAGGTCTCGCCGTCCACTATGCCTGAAACGTCAGAGATCACCATGACGTCCAGCAGCGCCGCGACACGCGGCATCACGTTTTTCGCATCTGTCGTCGCCGGAGCGAGGATGTGGGTATAGCTTTCCGCCAGTGAGACGATCAATTCCGCCGTCGTTTCCGCAAGCCTATGGCCCAGCGCCTGATTCTCCGCGCAGAGCACCTTTGAAACGCCATCGATCCCCGCAGCCGTTCTGGAGGCTTCGGTTGCCGACGCCCCGGCGCATAGTATCGTGACATCGCCCAAAGGCGCGGCGGCGGTAACTGTCTTCGCGGTTGCGTCAAGCGAAAGCTCGCCGTTGTTCACTTCGCCAAGCAGAAGAACAGCCATCAGATCACCCCCGCTTCGTCCCTGAGTTTCTCAACCAGTTCATCAACCGAACCGAGTATTACCCCCGCTTTCCGAGATTCCGGTTCGTCCGTTCTAAGGATTTCCAGCCTAGGCGCCACATCGACCCCATAATCGGCGGGAGTCTTCACATCCAGCGGTTTTCGTTTCGCCTTCATGATGTTTGGAAGCGATGCGTAGCGAGGTTCGTTGAGCCTCAGGTCGACGGTGATGACAGTCGGCATCCTGACCCGGATCGTCTGCAATCCACCATCGACTTCACGCGTCACGAGCGCGTGATCTCCTTCGATATCGATTTTCGAGGCGAATGTCGCCTGGGACCAATTGGCCAGGGCCGCCAGCATCTGGCCAGTCGCGTTCATATCATTGTCTATCGCCTGCTTTCCACAAAGTATGAGGCCGGGTTTTTCCTCCTCGACAATGGCGTTGAGAATTTTCGCGACCGCGAGCGGTTCGATATCCGTATGGACGTCTTCCGCCGCCTCCACGATTATGGCGCGGTCAACACCCATTGCCAGCGCGGTACGCAGGGTCTCCTGACTTTGTTTGACACCGATTGAGACCGCAACGGTCTCATCCGCCTTTCCCGCCTCTTTCAGGCGAATGGCCTCTTCCACGGCTATTTCGTCAAACGGATTCATGGACATCTTGACGTGCGCCAGATCGACACCCGATCCGTCGGCTTTCACGCGGACTTTTACGTTGTAGTCAATTACGCGCTTGACAGGCACCAGTACCTTCATGCGGGTCTCTCCAATGAAAATCCCAACGGAAAATCGCCGTACCTTCGGCCGGCAGTTCGGTCCTTCGCCCTGTTACTGGCTTGCAAGTCCGGAAAACAGCGAAAAATTGCCGCGTCGGCGCATTATGATCAGGCTAACCGAGGCTCGAAGTAACCGAACCGCGCAACCGCCGGCACCGCTCCGACGCCAGGACGGACCTGAAGGTATCCATCGACGCTCGCCCGCTTTCCTGGAATTTGGGACATTGCCCGGAGCATGTGGCCATCAGGGCCGATCGGGGATTCCTGTCAGCCTTGACTCTACGCTCCCTGTGCCATGCGGGATCGCCGCGGGTATGGGGGAGCCCCGGAAAATGGATTCAACGATTGCCCCCCGGTACCCATAGCACGTCGCCGACGCCACGGTCATTGGCGATCCGGGCCGCAACGAATAGCCAGTCACTCAGGCGATTTAGATACCTCAGCGCCGCCGGGTTGACGCTTTCGGCGGTGGCAAGCTCAACGGTCAGCCGTTCGGCACGCCGTGATACCGTTCTGCAAAGATGCAGGTGTGCGGCCAGTGCGGTGCCTCCCGGGAGGATGAAGCTTCCAAGTGGCTTCAGGTCGCCGTTCATTTCATCGATCTCGGTTTCGAGCCTCGACACCTGGCTATCCGAAACGCGAAGCGGCGCATGATCCGCGTCGGCATCCTCTCCCGAACATGGACGGCAGAGATCCGCGCCCAGGTCGAAGAGATCGTTCTGGATGCTGGAAAGCCGTGAGTCCAGATGGCCATCGGCGTGCAGTCGCGCCATTCCAATGGTGGCATTGGCTTCATCGACGGTACCATAGGCCTGGACGCGCACGGAGGTTTTGGGAACCCGCACACCGTTGCCGAGCGCGGTCTCGCCCGCGTCGCCGGTTTTTGTGTAAATCCTGTTCAGTACAACCATCAGCCACCCTCCACCCGGCGGAAATAGACGAACGCCAGGATCATCAAGACAGCGATCGCCTGAGCCGCGATTCGGTAACGCATGATCCGGTTGGCGTGTTTACGGTTGAATTCGCCGCCTCGCGCGAAGCCGCCGATACCGATCATCAGGATAACCAGAACGATCAGAACGGAGGCGGCGACAACGAAAAAAAGTGGATCCTGCCACATTCAACTGCCCCTAAGGATCGGTCGTTATGCGCTTCTACCCGAAACTTCCCCAAAAGCGAAGGCCTGGCTGGATGGTCCGCTGGTGGCGTCTGTCAGCGGCTTGCGATAAGCCGATCCAGTGCGCGTGTCGGAAGCAGGCGCCGCATCGCGCCAGCGATGTGTGTTACCTTGGTGACGTAATAGCGGGGCCGAGGCCGGCGGGCTTCGAGAGCGTGGACCAGTTTCCGAGTGACGGCGGCGGGCGGAAGCTCAAAGGGATCGGGAGAGGTGTTGGAGGCGTAAAGCCGCTCGACAAGCCGCGCCCGATACTCTGCGGCGTGAGTGGAATTTTTCCAGTCAATCCAGCGTTCGAAATGGGGGACGGCGTTTTCCCGGAATTTCGTGGTGATTGGTCCCGGCTGGATGAGGGATACATGTATCGGTGTGCCTCTCATCTCGAGTCTCAACGTATCGGTGTAGCCCTCAAGCGCATGTTTCGTGGCTACATACGCGGCGCGCCAGCGCATGGGGATGAAGCCCAGAACGGACGAACACTGGACAATGCGGCCATATCCCTGTCCGCGCATTACCGGAATGACGGAGCGGGTCAGTTCGTGCCATCCAAAGAAGTTGGTTTCGAAAATCGCGCGTAGCGCGTCGGTTGGAAGATCCTCAGTCGCGCCGGGTAGACCGTACGCGCCGTTGTTAAAAAGCGCGTCCAGAGTCCCCCCGGTGACAAGCAGGACTTCTTCAAGCGCGTTCTTGATGCTCTGGCCGTCACGGTAATCGAGCCGGGGACTCCTCAGGCCTTCCGAGCGCAGGCGTTGACAGTCGGTTTCCGTGCGGCATGCCGCGAATACGTTCCATCCACGCCTCCTGAGGGTTTGGGCCGCGTCGTACCCGATGCCCGAGGAGCATCCGGTGATCAGTATCGAACGTTCAGCCATTCGTACGCTCTACCTACCGCGTTGCCCGCAGGCGGTTATTGACACCGCGGTGGGTCACAGCTGAACTGGCGTGCCGAGGGCAAGGACGGTACCTCCATACCTGTCAGGCTCGATAGCCGGCGGCGCGCAGAAGCTGCGCGGTTTCGTAAACCGGCAGTCCCATGACCGCACTGAAAGAACCCTGGATCCAGGGAACGAACGCGCCTGCCGCTCCCTGGATCGCGTAAGCCCCCGCCTTGCCGCGCCAGTCCCCATCGGCGATATATCCGTCAATTTCCTCCCGGGACAGCCGTTTGACCTTAACGGCAGTTACCACCGTCCGTTCCAGGACGCGTTCACATGTCTTGACGACTACGGTGGTGATCACTCGATGCCGCCGCCCAGAGAGAAGCGCGAGCATCCGCGCCGCGTCCCGCTCGTTAAGTGGTTTGCCCAGTATGCGGCGACCGAGCGCGACTACCGTGTCCGCACACAGGATCACCTCACCGCCCCGGGCCGGGATCGCCTCCGCCTTGCCGTGCGCGACGCGTCGGCAGTAGATGAGCGGAGTCTCGCCGGCCATCGGCGTTTCGTCCACCTTGGGTGGGCGCACCTCGTCCGGCCGCAGCCCGAGCTGCGAAAGAAGCTCGAGGCGCCTCGGACTGCCCGAGCCCAGAATCAGGCGCATGGACCTGACTTACTTGAAGCGGTAATTTATCCTGCCTTTGGTTAGATCATATGGGGTCATCTCGACCTGCACCCGATCGCCCGCAAGCACGCGGATCCGGTTCTTTCGCATTTTTCCCGCCGTATGCGCGATGATTTCATGGCCGTTCTCCAACTCGACCCTGAACGTCGCGTTTGGCAGGAGTTCTCTCACGACGCCGGGGAATTCGAGCAGTTCTTCCTTGGCCATGGTCACTCCTTTGTGGAACCCGCGATAGAGCGGGCGAAAGTAAATTGACGGATTTCCGGTGAATGATCAAGCGTCGTGGTTGCCTTTGGGGACGATAGGAAATTGATGGGAATCACCGTCACCGGCGGCCGTGACGGATAGACCCGCCGCCTCCGGCGGACCGGTTCGAGCCGGTAGCGTTTCCGATGACGCGGGCGCCGCGCATTACACCGCGCACGGTGAGTAACCGGGCGAACCGGGATCCTGTCGACCGGGCGGCCCGGGCACGGGCGTTTCACTCATATGTCCCCGTCACTCGCCGGGCCGAACCGCTGGAGCATCCGCTCGCGGATCTGGTCACGCGTCATACGGTAAGCGCTCAGCTTTTCCTCCCGCCGGGACCCTAGCCCGGTGGGATCAAGCACCGGCCAATACTCCACCTCCAGGTGGAACATACGGGTCATCTCAAGCGCCTGGCGCTGGCTCGCCGGCGACAGGGCCACGACGAGATCGAATCCGGAAAGATCATCGCCCCAGGCCTGCATTTCATCGAAAGACCTGACCCGATGACGGGAAAGCTCCACGCCGATCTCCTGACAGACCGAAATCGCGAATCCGTCAATTTCCAGATCGTTGCGGACTCCGGCGGACTGGACATATACCTCGTGCCCGTAAAGCCTCTTCATCAGACCCTCCGCCATCGGGCTTCTCACCGCGTTGTAGTCACAGCAGAACAGCACCGACGACGGAAGACGGGTAGGCACTCCGCCTAACCTCCCCAGCGCAGGACACAGATCAACGTAAACAGTCGCCGGGCTGTATCCAGGTCGACGACCGCCTTTCCTTCCAGACGCTCCCGCAGAAGCCTCGCTCCCTCGTCGTGAATCCCGCGCCGCGCCATGTCGATGGTCTCGATCCGGCTCGGCGGCAGTTTCCGAACGGCATCGAAGTAGCTTTCGCAAATCTGGAAATAGTCCTTGACCGTTTGCTGGAAGGGGCCGAGAGAGAGATGGAATTCCACGGGATCCGAGCCGTCCCCGGCCCCAACGCTGAATACAAGCCGCCCGTCGCGGATAGAGAGATCGAGATCGTAGGGACCTTCAGGAACCTTCCTGCCGCTCCGCGCGGCTATCGAGAAGGAATTGCTCTCCAGCAGGTCGAAAATAGCTACCCTGCGCTCCTGTTCTATCTCCGGTGTCGGTGGCGGCAGACCACTGTCATCGATGGTGACGTTCCTAAGATCTCGCTTGCATGCCGTCATCGGGACGCCGTTCGATTGAGCCGGTCGAGGCGGGCGCGGATGCTGAGGCCATGGGCCTGAAGCGACTCCGAAGCGGCGAGGGTTTCCGCGGCAGGGCCTATTCTGGCCAGCGCTTCCGGCGTCATTCGCGTAAATGTCGTCCGTTTCAGAAAGTCCAGTACGCCGAGGCCGGAGGAGAAACGTGCCGAACGCGCCGTCGGAAGGACATGGTTTGGTCCACCGACGTAGTCGCCAATCGCCTCCGGAGTGAGAGATCCCTCAAACACGGCGCCCGCATTGCGGACCTTTCGCGCGAGGATCTCCGGATCCCGGACGCAGATCTGCAGATGCTCCGGCGCCAGCCGGTTTGACAGGCACACACCCTGTTCCAGCGTTTCAACGATGATCACGGCACCGTAATCGCGCCAGCTGGCTCCGGCTATTTCGCGCCGCTCAAGTCGGGCGAGTATGGAGTCCATTGACGCGACCACACGGTCACCAAATGATTCGTCGTCGGTGATCAGTATGGATTGTGCGCTGGTATCATGCTCGGCTTGAGAAAGAAGGTCTATGGCGATCCACTCCGGATCATTGTGCCGGTCGGCGATCACGAGAATTTCGGACGGTCCCGCGATCATGTCTATTCCGACTTTCCCGAAGACCTGCCGTTTCGCCGCGGCTACATAGGCGTTACCGGGGCCGGTGATCTTGTCAACAGGCCGGACCGATTCGGTGCCGTAGGCCAGCGCGGCGATCGCCTGGGCGCCGCCGAGTCTGTAGACCGTATCGACACCCGCCAGCCGTGCCGCGAGAAACACCAGCGGATTGGTCTCTCCATCCGGGGTCGGAACGGTGACCGAAACCCGATCGACACCCGCCACATTCGCCGGAATGGCGTTCATCAGGACAGAGGATGGGTAGCTCGCCAGCCCTCCCGGAACGTAAAGCCCGGCCGACCCGATCGGTGACCAGCGCCAGCCAAGCGTCGCGCCTTCGGAGTCCGTCCAACTGGCGTCGTCGGGAACCTGCCTTTGGTGGTATTCGCGGATGCGTCGGGCGGCCGTTTCCAGCGCCGCCCGTTCGGCCGCCGGCACGCGGGCGCATTCCGCGTCGATTTCCGACTCGCGGAAAGCGATCGTTTCCGGCGTAAGGGCCATCCGGTCCAGCCTGTTTGTCAGATCGATCAGCGCCGTATCGCCCCGTTCCCGCACGTCAGCGATTATCGTGGCGACTTCCGCGGCCACGTCCGGACAGTCCTCGCGTTTCATGTCGAGAAGCGCGGTGAAACGTGATTCGAACTCCGGATCCGTGATCGACATAAACTGCGGCACCGTTCATCGCTCCGGATGTTTTGGAATCGATCTGGACGGTGCGGTATACGGCTTGGTCACGTCCCTCAACGTGATATCCAGCGCTTCGACGTCCGCTGAGACCGCGCCGTCTCCCGCGAGCGTCAAAAGAACCGTTCCCGTGCCATCCTCTCCCGGCTCGAAGCCAAGTGACATCAATGAGAGAATGAGTGTACGGTCACCGGGCTTTATGCCCTGGCTGCGGACGCCGACGACCTCATCTATGACCAGAACGGACCGCACGCGTTCCGGTTCGGCGCGGCCCCTGTCCTCCCAACGGAACCTGTTCAGCAGAATGGCCAATCGCCGTTCTCCCGACCGCCACGCCATTTCCGATGCCGGAAACACCGCGTCCTGCGCCAGTGCGGAGATCACCTGCAGGTCTTCCGACCCGAGCGCCCGCAGTCTAAGTGGCGCTTCGTGTCCGTCCATGAAGCGGGCGTCATCGATCATTTGTCGCTGACCCGTTCTATCTTGGCTCCGAGAGAGCCGAGTTTCTCCTCGACATGCTCGTAGCCGCGGTCGAGATGGTATACCCTGCTAACCACAGTCTTTCCTTCCGCCGCCAGCCCTGCCAGAATCAGTGAGATCGAGGCGCGCAGGTCCGTCGCCATGACCGGTGCGCCCTTAAGCCTTTCGACACCCGTCACCGTGGCCCTCCCGCCATGAACGTCGATACGCGCGCCCATTCGGATAAGTTCCGGCGCGTGCATGAACCGGTTCTCGAAAATTGTCTCCTCCAGGGTGCTGGTTCCATCCGCGATGCACATCAACGCCATCATCTGTGCCTGTAGGTCGGTCGGGAATCCCGGGAAGGGCTCGGTCCTGACATTCACCGGCCTGACCCGGGCTTCGTCGCGGCGCACCTTCAGTCCGTGCTCCGTTTCGGTGATTTCGACCCCCGCTCTTTCCATGGAGCTGGAAAGCGCTTCCACCAGACCGCGTCTTCCGTCAAGCAGTTCGACCTCGCCACCCGCAACTCCGGCGGCGATCATGTAGGTGCCCAGTTCTATCCGGTCGGGAATGACGCGGTGGGTAGTGCCGTTAAGTCTCTCAACCCCCTCGATGGTTATCGTTGAGGTGCCCGCGCCCATGATCCGCGCACCCATTCCGATTAGGCAGTCCGCCAACGCCTTGGTGTCAGGTTCGCGCGCCGCGTTGCGGAGCACTGTGGTGCCTTTTGCCAGCGTCGCGGCGCACATCGCGTTCTCGGTAGCTCCCACCGAGACGGCCGGAAACTCGATCTCCGCCCCTCTAAGGCCGTTGGGTGCGTTGGCGTGCACATATCCGTCCTTCAGGCAGATCGCCGCACCCATCTTTTCCAGAGCGGTTAGGTGCAGATCGACCTTGCGCGCACCGATCGCGCATCCACCGGGAAGGGACACCTCCGCTTCGCCGTAGCGCCCGACCAGGGGCCCCAGCACGTTGAACGAGGCGCGAAGCTTTCGGACAATGTCGTAATGCGCTTTCCGGTCCACGATTTCGGATGCGCTGAGAACCATGGCGCGTCCGTCCTGCATGCAGGCGATTTCGCAACCGAGTGACTGGAGCAGCAATGCGAGGGTAGCCACATCGGAAAGGAGCGGCACGTTCGTGAGTGTCAGCGGTTCGTCGGTCAACAGCGCCGCGCACATAAGTTTCAGGCAGGTATTCTTCGCTCCGGCGATGGGGATCCGGCCGCTGAGAGGGTTTCCGCCCCTTACGATGATCGAATCCATTCTACTTCGGTTCCTGTCCCAGCATGTCCTTGTCCACGCACACCCGTTCCCCGCGCTCTTTGGGTCCGGCCCTTGCGCCTGACTGGGTTTTGCGCTTCGCCAGATTGGCCTTCAAGGCCGCTTTCAGCCGTTCGTCGCGGCTGTCGGCGGTCTGTTTCGCGCTCCTCGTTCCGTGCGTCACTGCCATGCGCCGCTCTGTATCGCAGTGACGGAGCCGGGTCCAGATTGCGCTTGTGGCCGCGCGGATTTGCATCTAATCAATCCGCCGCCTGCTGCCGTAGCTCAGGGGTAGAGCACTCCCTTGGTAAGGGAGAGGTCGAGAGTTCAAATCTCTCCGGCAGCACCACGCGAGACTTCTCCGTAAACTGCCCGAGACGAAGTCCCGTTATTTGGAGTTGGCGGCCATTTCCGTCGCCGGGCCGACTGGAATTGGACCTGGCAAAGG
>JAPOUP010000011.1 GCA_026708635.1 Rhodobacter sp. | reverse complement strand
GTGGTCGCCTGTCATCGCGGAAACAAAGCGGACACGCGTGAGCTGTCAAGATATATTCCGGATTCAGGGACTTGGAAGATTGTTCCGGCACTGCTAGCAATTGACCCAACCAATCCATCCCGCGGTTCGATGCTTCATTCTCTGCCATTCACGCCCACGTTCTACGTTACCACACCGCAGCCCTGCCCGTATCTCGAAGGAAAGCGTGAACGTAAGTTGTTTACTTCCCTGCACGGCACTCACGCGGAAGCATTGAACAACACGCTCTCCAAGCGGGGCTTCCGAAGGTCGCAGAACTTCCTTTACCGGCCAACGTGCCCGACATGTTCCGCCTGCCTTTCGGTACGGGTTCCGGTCGAGGACTTCGCCCCCTCAAAGAGCCAACGTCGTATCATTAAACGCAATGCGGATCTGAAACGGCGCACGGCCCCGCACTGGGCGACCGAAGAACAGTACGCGCTTTTCCGCGACTATATCGATTGCCGGCATCCAGAGGGCGGCATGACGGATATGGACATATTTGAGTTCGCCGCAATGCTCGAGGATACCTCGGTCGAAACCCGGATCATTGAATACGTCACGACTGGACGGCACGGACGTCGCGGTCCGAGCGCGGTCTGCCTGACCGATGTTCATGACGACGGTCTAAGCATGGTTTACAGCTTCTTTGACCCAGCCCGGCTACGCAACAGCCTGGGCACATACGTTATACTGGACCATATCGCCCTAGCCAGGCAGGCGGGACTGAAATACGTCTATCTGGGATATTGGGTGCCAGGCAGCAAGAAGATGGACTACAAGGGAAGGTTCAACTCAATCGAAGTGTATCGGAACGGCCGTTGGGGCAGCGTCGGCAGACCGTCAGACCAACGCACCGCGCAATTCGCTTCCAGCGCCCCGGAAGAGGAGCATGTGGCAACCATGAGTCCGGCGGCCCCCAGTCCTGTCAATTCCCCCGTTCCAAGTTGAGGCGCAACATCCGATATATGTGATCCTCGCCGAGGCGAAGCATGAGGCCCCGAATCGGCCAGATGGCGGTGACGGTCCCGGCGACGGGATTGGGAGACCGCCACCTGAACTACGCCGAGAGATGCCGGATTTGCGCGCGGGCATTCAAAAGGGGCGATCACCCGCCAGCCGGGCCGCGGTCCGTCCCCGGTCTCGCGCGAGCTCCAGCGCAGCGGCGAAGGGCGCGGCCACCGGCACACAGACGCCCAACGGGATTCGAAATTGCTTCGTCAACCTTTGTTGGCAATTCCCGAAAATTGAACCATGCGAGAATCACGCATCTGGCTTACCAGTGCTTGACGATATCTCCCCGCTCGCCTAGGATTTCTTCGATAAATTACGGAATGAGTGGATGAAACCTGTATTTGTCATGACATGAAACGGGAGAATGGATAGGTGAACCGAAACGTTTTCCGCTCCACTCGCCCCCGGATCGATAACGGGGGTTTTTTTGTGCGAACCGACGAGACAGACGGAGCTGCGAAATGTCGCTTCAAATGAGCGGTGCCAAGATGGTGGTCCAAGCCCTCAAGGATCAGGGCGTCGATACGATTTTCGGGTACCCGGGGGGGGCCGTGCTCCCGATCTACGATGAAATCTTTCTCCAGAACGACATTCGCCACTACCTTGTGCGGCACGAGCAGGGTGCGGTGCACGCCGCCGAGGGTTACGCGCGGTCAACCGGAAAGCCCGGCGTCGTTCTCGTGACTTCCGGACCTGGCGCCACCAACGCCGTTACCGGCATAACGGACGCGTTGATGGATTCCGTTCCCATTGTCGTGCTGACTGGCCAGGTCCCGACCTTCATGATCGGAAACGATGCGTTTCAGGAAGCGGACACCGTTGGAATCACGCGGCCCTGCACCAAACATAACTGGCTGGTGAAGGATACCGCCGAACTCAGCGCCGCGATCCATCAGGCCTTCCATGTCGCGGTTTCCGGCCGTCCTGGCCCGGTGCTGGTCGACATACCAAAGGACGTACAGTTCGCCACAGCGGAATATACCGAACCGGGCAGGACCAGAACTAGCCATTACGCCCCGAAGATAAAGGGCGACGCCAAGCTGATAGAGCGTTTGGTCGAACTGATTGAGGAAGCGGAACGCCCGATCTTCTACACCGGTGGCGGTGTCATCAACTCCGGTCCCCAAGCCTGCGCCATATTGCGCGACCTGGTCGATGCCACGGGGTTTCCCGTCACCTCAACACTGATGGGACTCGGATCCTACCCGGCGAACGGAAAAAACTGGATGGGCATGCTCGGGATGCATGGGCTCTACGAGGCCAATCTCGCGATGTATGGCTGTGACGTCATGATAAATGTCGGTGCCCGGTTCGACGACCGGATTACCGGCCGGGTTCAGGATTTCTCGCCGGGATCGCGTAAGGCGCATATCGATATCGATCCCAGTTCGATAAACAAGGTGATCCACGTGGATGTGCCCATCATCGGCGACGCGGGCCATATACTCGCTGACACGCTTGCCCTGTGGAAAGATAGAGGATCCAGAACGGCATCGGCGAAGGTTCTGGACTGGTGGCACCAGATCAACGAATGGCGAAAGGTCGACTGTCTCGCATACAGGTCAAATGAGAAATCGATCAAGCCACAGCATGCGGTCGCGCGGTTGGAAGCCCTCACCAAAGATCATCCGGAGCGATATATATGTACCGACGTCGGGCAGCACCAGATGTGGGCCGCGCAGTATATGGGCATCAACGAACCGAACCGCTGGATGACCTCGGGTGGTCTGGGCACGATGGGATACGGCCTGCCGGCATCGCTCGGAGTGCAGGTAGCCCACCCGGACGCACTTGTCATCAATGTCTCCGGCGAGGCTAGCTGGCTAATGAATATGCAGGAACTGGGAACGGCGGCACAGTACCGCCTGCCCGTCAAACAGTTCATCCTAAACAATCACCGACTCGGCATGGTCCGCCAGTGGCAGGAACTCCTGCACGGTGAGCGATATTCGCATTCGTGGTCGGAAGCGCTTCCGGATTTCATAAAACTGGCCGATGCGTTTGGCGCGAAGGGCATCTACTGCGATTCCCCAAATGATCTCGATGAAGCGATAACCGAAATGCTCAACCATGATGGCCCTGTCGTATTCGACTGCATTGTCGAGAAGCACGAGAACTGCTTCCCGATGATACCGTCCGGTGAGCCCCATAACCAAATGCTATTGGGCGAGAACGCTTCAACGCAGGGAGCGATCGGGACTTCGGGAGCGGTGTTGGTCTAACTGAAACCGATCCCGGCGATCGTCCAAACACGATATCGGAAGCGTTCGACTGAGATCCGTTTCTTGAGAGAATGGAATGAATCCGCTTTAGTCAGGCCGGCCTGGACCTGACCGCCACCGCCGAATCCTCCGGACACAGGGAACGCGACCCGACGCGGCCCATTGCGATCGATGAACGACGGCCGTTTTCAAGAAACCGCCCGACAAACCGCTTTCGTGACCTTAACGCTTGCCCTGGCGATCACACCCCATGTATCTGTCTCAATTGACAGGACAGATCCCCTAACCCGCCAATCCAGGACCAGACCGCAATGTCGTCTCTAAGAATCAAGAAAGGAGCTTCCAGGCGTTCCGCCTATGACCTGAGGGACCACAATGATGAAGCGATTGAACGGCACACCCTGACCATCCTTGTGGACAATGAGGCTGGAGTTCTCGCCAGGGTGATCGGACTGTTCTCTGGCCGTGGCTACAACATCGAGTCGCTGACGGTCGCCGAGACCGACCACGAGGGACATCTAAGCCGGATAACGATTGTAACCATTGGAACGCCGAGTGTAATTGACCAGATCATCGCGCAACTCGGACGTATAGTACCCGTGCATGAGGTTCACGATCTGACAGCCGAAGGCATGTCAGTTGAGCGTGAACTCGCGCTTCTAAAGGTTTCTGGCGTCGGTAATGACCGGATTGAGGCGTTACGTCTCGCGGAGATATTCCGGGCAAACGTTGTCGACTCTACACTGGAGAGCTTTGTATTCGAGATCACCGGAAATAGCGAGAAGATCGACGCTTTTGCGGAATTGATGCGCCCACTCGGACTGGTCGAGATCGCCCGCACGGGAGCGGCCGCGCTGAGCCGCGGTTTCGAGTAGGCCCGCCGAAGATCACTCCCTACTCCCCACACCTTTCGTCCGTGAACTGGGCCAGTTCGGTCCGCAATGTTGGCGTGAGTTCGTGGAGTGCCCGCGAATGCTCGTCCAGCCACTCTAGTGACCTGCCCCGACGGCTGAGCTGACCCAGAGTGCGGCCCACCTGCATCTCAAGCAGTATCAGGTCCGCGGCACAAAGGCCTTTGGGGTTTCTGTCGAACCAGTCGTCATAGTAAATGGCATCAAGCGTCTCGCCTAGCACGGAGATGATCGAATCCGTCTCGAAGTCACCCAGCGTCGTCAGGGCGTGCACCGTTTCCTCGATCATGATCGAGCTGACCGGGTCGGGGTTGCTGCGGACCGGCGGCACCGTGTCGTTGATGTAGATGAACTGGCGGTGCCTATCGCCACGGACACGAAGGGTAAACCCGCGCGCCCTGGCGAGGTCATGGACGAAATTCGCGGGACGATACCTGCCCTCCAACCGTTTCAGGATGTCCGAAAGGGTTCCGAGGCCGGCCGGCGGGCCGATCATGACGTATATCGCGGCGAAATCCGGACAGCCGTCGTGCCCATTCGCCACGGTCAGCTTGAAGTCGGTGCCGTAGGCCCGGTTGACCGCCCCAAGGAACAGGCCGAACCGCTCTCCGGCGTTCTTGTCCCGGTGCGGACCGAACAGGCAGAAGGTCTCCCCGCCGTACCACCTGCGAGAAATCTCCTGCGTGAAATGGGTCTCCAGGATATGGGCGGCAACCGCGACCGCGTCATTCCCTCGGGCGGAGGAGGCGGAGAGGCTCACCAGACAAAGACCGGCCAAAGCGACACCGACCGCCATGCCAAGCGTCTGCGTTCCCATGGCTCCGCGCCTCCCTTCCCGATCGGAACGCCGGTGTGACCCCCGCCCGAGCCGACTGGGGCCGGTCAAGATGGCGCCGGCCTGTGCGGGGCGCTGCGCCGCGTCCGCCTCCTGCACCGAGGGCCAGCCATGACGGAGGCGTTCCTCGCGGCCCTTCGGGTCGGGACTCCGGACACGCGCCGCCCCGCGTTGACCGACCCGCACGGCCCGCCTATACTGGCGACATGAAGCACACCGGGGCCATACTCCCGTGGAGCCGCATGGCCCGGGCCAAGGTGGCGGCGCTTCTCCTCATCCTCTGGGTGGCGTCGTGCCAGACGCATGGGCTGCCGTTCCATCCTTTCGACCTGCTTGGCGTCCCGGTCGATCCCGGGCCCGGCTGCGGACCCGACGGCGTTCCCTGCCAGTGACGGCGGGGCGATGCGATTCCCGCGGGTTTCGCGGCTACGTCCGGAAAGGTTCACTTCCTTGCCGGAGGCACCCGCCGACCGCGAAACGGTCAGACGGCCATGCCGTGCGACCCATCGTCAGGGCGGATGGCCGGTGCGGCGAATTGATTTACCGTCCCCCGGACATCGATATCCGGATCAGCCGCCAGCCTACGAATCCGCCGCCGTCCTGAAGCAAATCCTTGAGACGGGCTTGTCCCGATTCCCGGCATGCTGGACGGCCGTGTAGGGCGTATTCGGCTTCAGGCCCGTGAACTCCTCGATCCCGAACGCCAGGTCGAGTCTGGGATCGTAGCTGACCTGTCCGAGGGACTGTTCCGTGACCCGCTCATAACCTTCATTAACGCCCTCCAGCAGCTCGAGAAAGACGTCATATTCGTTTTGGTAGAAGGAGAAGTCGGAAGATCCGTATTGAGTGGACTGGACCAGGTAAAAGCCAATGGGCCTGACCTGGATCGACACCCTGTCGCTCTTGGGTCCGTCCGAGACGTACAGAAAGGTGTGGTTATACTGCGCCAGGTTCGTGCAGGCACCCCACCCCGTCACGCCCGCCGATGACGCCCGCGCGCCGGGCACCGCCGCCAGCGCCACGAGCAGGAGGACGGCGGCCAGTCCGGTGAGGCGGGGGATGGGTCGGGTCGGTCGTTCCATTGTTTCCTCCGGGGGTGATTGACGTCCGGGCGCGACCCTATACCGGTTTCCCCCTGAGCGGAAACAGGATATTTCCCGAACCGGGTCACCGCACTGCGAAAAGCGCTTAATCGGAACCCGAAATAGCCCGGGCGGCTTAATAGCCATTCTTCCGGATTTATGGTGCGGTCGAGAAGACTCGAACTTCCACGGGTATTATCCCACAGCGACCTCAACGCTGCGCGTCTACCAATTCCGCCACGACCGCACCTTACAGTCGATAGGGCCAATATAGATGGAGACCCTATCGTTGAAAAGTGGATTCTGGGCGGTCCAGGCCCGGGCAACACGGGCGCGACGGTGGTGGGAGGCGATCCGCACCCCAAAGAACCGCCGACGTTTCCCCGTTTAGGAGCCGATGATCTCCACGGGCCACGGAAAGGGTCTTTCGGATTATCCGAGGTACCCGAACGTTCCTACCGGCACCGAAGTCCCCTCGGCCACCGCATACCACGTAGGCGTATGTGAGTCGGATTCCCTCATCTTTCCATCTCAAACCCGCACCCTCGCCGTCCGGGCAAATATGTCGGGCCCGGCATCAATCGCACGGGCATAAGGTTCCAGCACCCCGCGATCGGGTTCGCATCCGCTCCCGATCGGCGCGGATACCCGGCGTGATTCCATATCGCGACGCCACTCGGTGAACCGCGCTGGATCTCCCGGTGCCATCCCCCGCGCAAGGGCGCCGCGGGCATCCTGGACGGTTCGATGGCTGGACTTCGCGGCGCAACTCGATCAAACCGTCTGGCATGGTCGAATGGATTGTTGCCGACGGACTCACCGGATATGCGGATGCCGTAACCGCAATGGAAACGCGGGCCGAAGCGATCGCCCGCGGACACGCGGAGGAGCTTATCTGGCTGGTCGAGCATCCACCGCTATATACCGCGGGCACGTCGGCGAGGCTTCCGGACCTGATCGCGCCTGACCGCTTTCCGGTCCACAGGACAGGTCGAGGCGGCCAGTATACTTACCATGGCCCCGGCCAGCGTGTCGTCTACGTCATGCTGGACCTGGGAAAACGCGGCAGGGACGTACGTGGATTTGTCCGCTGCCTGGAAACCTGGATCATCGCCACTCTCGACAGGTTCAACGTTGACGGACAGATCCGGGACGGGCGTGTCGGCGTCTGGGTCGTGCGGCCCGAACTTCCCCGAGGTCCGGACGGCCTGCCCCGAGAGGACAAGATAGCGGCCATCGGAATCCGGTTGAGAAAGTGGATCAGCTATCATGGACTGTCGATAAACGTGGAACCTGACCTCAGCCATTACGAGGGAATCGTCCCCTGCGGCATCAGCGGGCACGGCGTGACAAGCCTTGTCGACCTGGGTTTCCCCATTACCGTCGCCGATGTCGACACCGCGCTTCATACGACTTTCCATGAAATCTTCCGGAGTCACGTTCCCCGCCGGAACACTCTCGAGACGGCCATGCCTCCCCCGCATGGCGATCAACGCTGAAGAGCCGGACAGGCCCGCCTCACGGCGACGGCAGGTCGAGCCGATCGATCCAGCCCGGACGCCATCCCCGTAACTCCGATATCGAATCGGATCAGCCGGCCTGGAATCCATAGGGTCGAGCGCGGGCCAGGCTGCGACAATAGGTTCCGGCCCGGCATCCGGCGTTGCCCTGAGTGGCGCCACGCTTTAGAACGGGACGGGTTCCATGCACGAGTCGTGCGACGGATAACAGCGCAATCGGGATAAGGGAGGCATCCCCCATGGCCGACGCCGCCATTCATGGCCACGAGCACCACGGTAAACCCGGTTTCTTCGTACGCTGGTTCATGTCGACGAACCACAAGGATATCGGCATCCTTTACATACTTACGGCCGCCATCGCAGGCTTCATCTCGGTCGCATTCACGCTTTACATGCGACTGGAGCTTATGGACCCGGGCGTTCAGTACATGTGTCTTGAAGGTGCCCGGTTCATCGCGGACGCGAGCCGGGAATGCACACCCAACGGCCACCTCTGGAACGTGATGATCACGTACCACGGCGTCCTGATGATGTTCTTTGTGGTCATTCCCGCACTGTTCGGTGGATTCGGCAATTTCTTCATGCCGCTCCAGATCGGCGCCCCTGACATGGCCTTTCCACGCATGAACAACCTGTCGTACTGGATGTTCGTTGCCGGCGTGTCGCTGGGAATTGCCTCCGCGCTGGCTCCCGGGGGCAACGGACAGAGCGGTTCGGGTGTTGGTTGGGTTCTCTACGCGCCTCTCTCGACCACCGAACAGGGCTGGTCGATGGATCTTGCGATTTTCGCGGTTCACCTCTCGGGCGCGTCGTCAATTCTGGGCGCGATTAACATGATCACCACATTCCTGAATATGCGCGCCCCGGGAATGACGCTGTTCAAGGTGCCGCTTTTCTCATGGTCCATATTCGTCACCGCATGGCTGATTCTTCTAAGCCTACCGGTTCTGGCGGGCGCCATCACGATGCTGCTGACGGACAGGAATTTCGGCACCACCTTTTTCGATCCCGCCGGTGGTGGAGATCCGGTCCTTTACCAGCACATCCTCTGGTTCTTCGGCCATCCGGAAGTATACATAGTCATCGTGCCCGGCTTCGGCATAATCAGTCATGTGGTAGCCACTTTCAGCCGTAAACCCGTTTTCGGTTACCTACCGATGGTATGGGCGATGATCGCCATCGGCGCGCTTGGCTTCGTCGTCTGGGCGCACCACATGTACACCGTTGGCATGTCCATCACCCAGCAGTCTTATTTCATGCTCGCCACCATGGTCATCGCGGTTCCGACCGGCATCAAGATCTTCTCCTGGATAGCGACGATGTGGGGCGGCTCGGTCGAGTTCAGGACGCCGATGCTTTTCGCGATCGGATTTATCTTCCTGTTCACGGTGGGTGGCGTGACGGGAATCGTTCTGGCGCAGGCGCCACTGGACCGGGCCTACCACGACACCTATTATGTGGTGGCGCATTTCCACTACGTGATGTCGATCGGAGCGGTCTTCGCGATCTTCGCGGGCATGTATTTCTACATCGGGAAGATGAGCGGCCGCCAATACCCGGAATGGGCCGGAAAACTGCAGTTCTGGACGTTCTTTGTCGGCGTAAACATCACGTTTTTCCCGCAGCACTTTCTTGGACGTCAGGGAATGCCGCGACGCTATATCGACTATCCGGAAGCGTTCGCCTACTGGAATAAGATATCGAGTATGGGCGCGTTCCTTTCGTTCGCCTCATTCCTGCTGTTCATCGGCATCATCGTTTACACGCTTCTTTACGGACGTCGCGTGACCGAGAATAACTACTGGAATGAGTGGGCGGATACGCTTGAATGGACCCTTCCCAGTCCACCGCCCGAGCACACTTTCGAGACGCTGCCCAAGCAGTCAGACTGGGACCGGGCACGCGCGCACTGAGGCGAGCGTACGGCCAGCATGAAGCGGGAGGGCTCAGTAACCGCGGAGCCTTCCGGATTGGCGCTCGATTGACCCGCGCGGCGGAGGTCCGGTGTCCGTGACATCCGGATCGATACCGACT
>JAPOUP010000217.1 GCA_026708635.1 Rhodobacter sp. | reverse complement strand
GGCCGTGGGGATTTCTTCGTCTCGCCCGGCAACGCGTCCGCCGTCAGTGCCGTGCTGGACTGGCCGGAATGGCCAAAGGGGAAGCTGGTGCTGGTCGGACCCGGCGGTTCGGGAAAGACCCACCTGGCCCATGTCTGGGCCGAACGGACAAGGGCCCGGCTGGTTTCGGCACGGGAACTGGATGTGGATCGCATCTACGGATTGGCCGAGAGACCGGTCGCGATTGAAAACGCGGACTCCGCCGTCGGAAACCGCGCGATTGAGGAAGCGATGTTTCATCTCCATAACCTGGCGGCGGCCCGGGGCATGCATCTCTTGGTGACGGCCAGCGCGCCACCCGTACACTGGAAGGCGGTCCTGCCGGATCTGCTTAGCCGCATGCAGGAAGCCACGACGGTTTCGCTGTCCCGGCCGGACGACCCGTTACTGGCGGCGGTAATGGTGAAGCAGTTCAATGACCGGCAACTCATTGTCGATCCCGAAGTCGTCCTTTACCTGATACGGCGAATCGAGAGATCCTTCGCAAGTGTACGTCGGATTGTGGAAGCGCTCGACCGAACTTCGCTGGAGGAAGGTCGCCGGATCACCAGGATGCTGGCGCGGCGGGTGCTGGACCGGCTCGCGTAGCGCGGCAATGACCTGAATCCACCCGGATACCGCCAAAGGCGATGGATTATGGACGCAATCTATGGGTATGCCATGAGTCACCCGAATTTCCTGACCGCGCCGTTTCCCGATCCGGCGGAACCGCAGGCGGACATCAGGGGTCCCCAGAGATTCCAGAACCGGGAACTCAGTTGGTTGGGCTTCAACTGGCGCGTTCTCGAAGAGGCGGAGAATCCCCGGGTTCCCCTTCTGGAGCGGCTGCGGTTCCTTTCGATCTCCGCAACGAATCTCGACGAATTCTACACGGTTCGCGTCGCTGGCCTGCGCGAGCTGGCCAATAGCGGCCATAACGCTCCCGGTGTCGATGGCCTGACACCGATACAGCAGCTCCAGCTCATCAACGCGGCCGCAAGGAAGCTGATGGAGCATCAGCAGACCGTCTGGGAAAAGCTGGAGGCGGAAATGGAGGAGGCGGGAATCAGGCTCCTGACCCGGAAAGGCCTTGGCCGAAAGGATAGATTGTATCTCTCCGACGTGTTTCTCAGAGAGGTCTTCCCGGTGCTCTCACCCCTCGCGATCGACCCGGCACATCCGTTTCCGTTCATACCGAACGCCGGGTTTTCCCTTGCGTTGCAGATGACGAGGAAGTCGGACGGACGCCACCTGCGGGCATTGCTGCCCGTTCCGCAGCAGATCGACAGGTTTGTCCGCCTGCCGGACGAGAATGGGCGCCGGCGCTTCCTGCCACTGGAGGAACTGCTGCTTCTATCGGCCAGCGATCTGTTTCCCGGCTACAGGAAAACGGGTCACTGCGCTTTCAGGGTGCTGCGGGACAGCGATCTGGAGGTCGAGGACGAAGCCGAGGATCTCGTGAGGGAATTCGAGGTCGCGCTGAAACGGCGGCGACGTGGAGAGGTCATCCGGTTGGAGCTGAGCGCGAGAGCCCCGAAAGCGCTGCGAAAAATGATCATGCTGGAACTAAACGTGGACACTTCGGAGGTGGTCCAACTTTCGGGCCTGATCGGGATGTCGGACCTGTCGGAACTCGTGCTTGAGGAACGGCGGGATCTGCTCTGGCCGACCTTCACCCCGCGGGTACCGGAACGGGTCCAGGATCATGATGGCGACATGTTCGCGGCGATCCGGCAGAAAGACATGCTGCTGCACCACCCCTACGAATCTTTCGACATGGTGGTGCGGTTCCTGAAGCAGGCGGCGACCGATCCCGACGTACTCGCGATCAAACAGATGCTATACAGGACCTCGACCGATAGCCCTATCGTCGAGGCGCTGTGCGAGGCCGCCGAAAGCGGCAAGTCGGTGACCGCCCTCGTCGAACTCAAGGCGCGCTTCGATGAGCTCGCGAACATCCGGCAGAGCCGCCGCCTTGAGAGGGCGGGCGCGCATGTGGTCTATGGTTTCATAAACTACAAAACACACGCGAAGATAAGCACCGTGGTCAGGCGCGAAGGCGGCAAGCTGGTCATTTACACCCATTACGGCACCGGCAATTACCACCCGATCACCGCTAGGGTATATACGGATCTGTCCCTGTTCACCTGTGACGCCGCTCTCGGACGTGACGCAACAAAGGTTTTCAACTACGTCGGTGGCTACGCCCCACCCGACAGGTTGGAAAACCTCGCGATTTCACCGTTGACCCTGAAATCCGCTCTGCTTCGGCTGATCTCGGAGGAGGCGGCGCATGCCGAGGCCGGAAAACCCGCCGCCATCTGGGCAAAACTGAATTCCCTGATCGAGTCCGACGTGATTGACGCGCTCTATGCGGCCAGCGCGAAGGGCGTCGCGATCAACCTCGTGATTCGCGGAATCTGCGGACTGCGCCCTGGAATCAAGGGATTGTCGGAGAATATCCGCGTCAAGTCAGTAGTCGGACGGTTTCTCGAGCACTCAAGGATTGTCTGCTTCGGAAATGGCCACGGTCTACCGAGCGCCAGGGCCAGGGTGTTTACCTCGTCGGCGGACTGGATGGGCCGCAATCTTGACAGACGCGTTGAGACGCTCGTCGAGGTCAGGAACGACACCGTGAAGGCGCAGATCGTTGACCAGATCATGGCGGCCAATCTGGCGGATGAGGCACAGAGCTGGGTAATGTCGCCCGACGGCAGCTTTTTCCGCCGGTTGCCGGATAGAAGGGAGCGGCTATTCAGCTGCCATCGATTCTTCATGGAGAACGCGTCCCTCTCCGGGCGGGGATCGGCGGGCGCCTCGGATGTTCCGGAGCTGACCCCCTCCATTGGCACCGTCATTCCCGGTCGCGGATCCGGATTCGAGACGGCTCACTCCACCACTTCGGAAGCCGTTCGCCACTGTCCCGCGCCCGCCCAAATGGCCGCCTCTCCGCCTGAAACAGCGCTTTCCGAACCTACCCGACCCGGTAGCGATGACGGCTCGGAGGACGCCGGTGGGGAATGACCCGTTTGGCGAGGTTCCCGTATGGCGTGACGGTCGACGCGAGAGCGCCGTACGGAGCGGCCCCCACAGGCCGGACGGATGGCCTTGGTTCCGGACAGCCCGGTCGTTATACGAAACCGCGGCATCGGGATACGATTGCCGGAATCCGTCATTGACGGAACCGTCCCAATCCATAAGTTTCGCCTCGTGGTCGCTGGCGAAGACCGAGGGACTTGGGAGGACCGAGGGAAATGGATGCCCGCGTCGAATCGCTCGGTGATGACTGGAAGCCATTTGGCCGCCCGCCGTTCAACGATCCCGCGATGCGGCGGCTCACCCGCGTCGGTGTGGTGGATATCGGCTCGAATTCCGTTCGCCTGGTGATTTTCGACGGCGCGGCGCGCAGTCCGGCCTATTTCTTCAATGAAAAGATATTGGCGTCGCTTGGCGCGGGCCTGACGGAAACCGGCCGGCTGAACCCGACCGGACGCAGGCGCGCGGTCAGGGCAATCCGGCGGTTCCAGCTTTTGGCCGACTCATTGGGGGTCTCTCCATTGACGGTGATCGCGACGGCCGCCGTGCGCGAGGCCGACGACGGACCTGAATTTCGCGAGGAAGTCAGGGAAGCGACCGGACTGACTCTCTATGTGATTCCCGGCGCGGAGGAGGCCCGACTCGCCGCGCAGGGCGTGTTGCTGGGCTGGCCTGACGCCAGCGGAATGGTATGCGACATAGGTGGATCGTCAATGGAATTGGCGGAACTGATCTCCGGCCGGGTCGGCGGTAGGGCCACATCCCTGCTCGGCCCCCTCCGTCTGGTGGAGATAGCGAGCGCGCGGGCTCGCGAAAACTATATCCGCGATACGATCGCTGAAGCCGCCGCGGAGGTCGGAGCCAATCAGGATAGGCTATATCTTGTCGGTGGATCCTGGCGCGCCATCGCCCGGCTTGACATGGAACGACGCGGTTACCCACTGCATGTACTGCATGAGTATCGAATGACGCACGGTTCGATACATAATACAGTCAAATGGATCGCCGACCATCCACTGTGTGAGTTGAGGTCGCGTACGGGCATCTCGGAAACCCGCATGTCGCTTGTACCGCTCGCGGGAGAGGTGCTCCGTGGCCTCGTGAGGGAGCTGCGTCCACGCGAGATCGCGATTTCAAGCTATGGCCTGCGGGAAGGACTGCTTTACGAGCGGATGCCTGACGAACTGCGCCGCCGCGACCCCCTGATCGAAGCCTGTCGTTTCGCGGAAGCGAAAGACGCCCGGATGCCGGGATTCGGCCGTGCGCTCCATAAATTCGTCTCTCCGCTGTTCCGAACGGTCCCGTCAAACCGAACACGGATCATAAAGGCTGCCTGCCTTCTGCATGACGTGAACTGGCGGGCGCATCCCGACTATCGCCACGAAGCCTGTTTCGATTACATTTCCCGCGCGTCGCTTGGGGGGTTGACGCATAAGGCGCGGATATTCCTGGGACTGGCGTTACTGCACCGGTATCGGAACAGCCGGGCCAACACAAGATTTACGCCGCTGGTCGAGCTGCTGGACGCGACGGAAATCCATCAGGCGGAAGTTCTGGGAAAGGCGATGCGGTTCGGTTCGATGCTTGCCGCCGGTGACGCGGACGCGATGGGAGAGCTACGCCTGCGACCGAAGAAAAAGGTATTGGAACTCCACCTTCCGAAACGTTCGGCGGATCTTTTCGGAGAAGTCGCGGAAGCCCGTTTCCACGCGCTTACCGACGCGCTTGGGGTCAGACCGTCGGTCATTGCGCCGGGTCAAGGGTGAGCCGCGGAAATGCACTGGATCCGCGTCCATGGACGCGGTGATCTTGGGCATGACCATGGCCAACGCGCCCGACCCGACGGCTGAACGTTGAAGGGTGCCCACGTGACGCCGCTGGATCCGGCCCTCTCCCGAGCATTTCATCCGGACCGTGACGTAACTCGCCGCGAGGTGAGGGAGCGGAGGCAACCGGGTCCATCATCTTTATGGCCGAACGTCGCGAGGGTCGCGCCGGGAAAGGACGCGATGCGCGAGAAACTGAAGGAAGCGGGTTGGAGCGACGGCGCCCTGATGGAAATGGTCCGGGCAGCCGTCAGGCTTGAGCCGTCGCCGAGGAAATCCTGAAGCGGTTTTCCCACAGCTTCGCCCGGATGGCGACAAAGGTTCCGTGGCTGGACGGACGCGCCCGATCCTTTCCATCCCGTCTCGGCATGGAATTCGATGGGCTTGAGGATATCTTCCCGCCCAACGAACACCGGAGGGCTCTCGCCGTCGGCCTGGTGCAGGAAGTCCTCAAGCCCGCTCCCGTCGAAGTCGCGCCTGTTTGAATGCCGTGTTTTCCTCGCGCGCCAGACGATACAGGTCGGCGTCGACAAGGGCCACACCGGAGCGTTTTCGGGGAACCGGTTATCATATGGGGGCATTTTCGGTTTTTCGGTGCCTTCAAACGCCCCCGCGACTTGTGGGTCGGCTGGCCGAAGACTGGCCGTCGGCGCACGGTCACCGAGTTCCCGTGGCCGGGACGTTCGTTGTCCGGAGCGCCTCTCAGGCGCGACGTACCGCGCGGCGGGCCGGGAGTGCCCAGGCCAACGGGCGCTACACCTCCGAAAGATCCGCGTCCGTACTCCGACGACGGATTCGCCGGGATCACACAGGCGCCTGCCCGAGCTGACCGGATTCGAGATCAACATAATACCAGGCTTGGGAAAGTGACGCCAACCAATGGACCCGGGCAATCCTCTTGTCGAGACTCGTCATAAGGCGGGCGCACCGGACTGGGGCGGACGGTGGAAAACAACCCGGGGCCGCCCGCAAACCGCATTCGGTGACGGCCGGCCCATCGTCCATAGGGTCGGTTTCATATCCGTCCACCGGTCGCATATAATCACGCCGAGCGGTCTTTTCCCGTGTCATGCGATCCCCGCTGTTGGATGCCAGCGTGATGGGATACGCCACGCCCGGGGAGACCGCTCGCCCTGTTGGAGTTAAACTCCACCGACCATAAACACTGTCAATCTGCCGTCGCCGGGGGATCCATGCCAAAACGGGAAGACATTGAATCGATCATGATCATTGGTGCGGGCCCGATAATCATCGGCCAAGCCTGTGAATTCGACTATTCCGGAGCCCAGGCGTGCAAGGCGCTTAGAGAGGAAGGCTATCGCATCATCCTGGTCAACTCGAATCCCGCCACGATCATGACGGATCCGGGAATGGCGGACGCCACGTATATCGAGCCGATCACGCCTGCCTTCGTCGCCCGCATCATCGAAAAGGAACGTCCCGACGCGCTGCTGCCCACAATGGGCGGACAGACTGCCCTAAACACGTCTCTTGCGATCGAGGAAATGCGCGTTGGGGAAGCGTTCCAGAAGGAGGATCTCGACAGGCTTACGGCGGAATTCGATTCTGGAATTGCCGAGAAGGGTGTTCTGGAAGCCTTCGGAGTCGAGATGATAGGGGCGAAACGCGCCGCGATCGAAATGGCGGAGGACAGAAAACTGTTCCGCGAGGCAATGGAACGGATCGGACTGGAGAGTCCAAGGGCCGTCATCGCCAGGTCAATGGAGGAGGCGCTGGACGCGATCGACTCGGTCGGATTGCCCGCGATCATCCGCCCGGCTTTCACTCTTGGCGGAACTGGCGGCGGAATCGCTTACAACCGCAGTGATTTCGAGCGGGTCTGCGAAATCGGCCTCGCCGCGTCTCCGGTCAACCAAATCCTGATCGACGAAAGCCTGCTTGGCTGGAAGGAATTCGAGATGGAGGTCGTTCGCGACAGGGCGGACAACGCCATCATTGTCTGTTCGATCGAGAATGTCGACCCAATGGGCGTGCATACCGGGGATTCGATAACCGTCGCTCCCGCGCTGACGCTCACGGATAAAGAATACCAGATCATGCGAAGCAGCTCGATCGCCGTCCTAAGGGAGATCGGGGTCGAAACCGGCGGATCCAATGTCCAGTGGGCCGTAAATCCCGAAGACGGGCGCATGGTGGTGATCGAGATGAATCCGAGGGTAAGCCGTTCATCCGCGCTCGCGTCCAAAGCCACCGGTTTCCCGATCGCGAAAATCGCGGCGAAGCTTGCCGTCGGCTACACGCTCGACGAACTCGACAACGATATCACGAAGGTGACGCCCGCCAGTTTCGAGCCGACGATCGACTATGTCGTAACCAAGATCCCCCGCTTCGCTTTCGAGAAGTTCCCGGGTGCGGAACCGACGCTGACTACCGCGATGAAATCGGTCGGGGAGGCCATGGCCGTGGGCCGTACTTTCCATGAATCGGTGCAGAAGGCGCTGGCTTCGATGGAAACCGGACTTTCCGGATTTGACGAGATCGACGTGCCGGGCATCGGCGAGGACCCGGCGGCGATAGCCAAGTTCATCTCCGCCCGACATCCCGACAGGTTACGCCGCATCGCCCAGGCCATGC
Organism: Rhodobacter sp.; assembly: GCA_026708635.1. Taxonomy (GTDB): domain Bacteria; phylum Pseudomonadota; class Alphaproteobacteria; order Rhodobacterales; family Rhodobacteraceae; genus JAPOUP01. The sequence goes on along the minus strand of JAPOUP010000217.1, from coordinate 2,356 downwards.
GGGAAGGACTTGACGATCCTGAAATCCAGGCAACGACCGGATATGACCCCTGGTTCCTTGCCCGCATTCGGGAAATCATAGACGTGGAAGCCGAAATCCGGGCTAACGGATTGCCGGAAGACGAATCCGGCTTCCGTAGGTTGAAAATGCTCGGTTTCACGGACGCACGTCTGGCGAGACTTACAGGCCTCACCGAATCGGAGGTCAGCGAGCGGCGTACCGCCCGGAACGTCCTGGCGGTGTTCAAGCGGATCGATACCTGCGCGGCCGAATTCGAGGCGCAGACACCGTATATGTATTCCACCTACGAGATACCGGCTCTGGGGCACGTGGAGTGTGAGGCCCGTCCCGGCGACGCGCGGAAGGTCGTCATTCTGGGCGGCGGTCCAAACCGCATCGGACAGGGAATCGAATTCGACTACTGCTGCTGCCATGCTTGTTTCGCTTTGTCCGAGGCCGGCTACGAAACCATCATGATCAACTGCAATCCTGAAACGGTCAGCACCGATTACGATACGTCCGACAGACTGTATTTCGAACCGCTTACGTTTGAGCACGTAATGGAGGTTCTTCGCGTCGAACGGGAACAGGGAACGCTGCATGGCGTCATAGTGCAGTTTGGCGGCCAGACACCTCTGAAACTGGCCAAAGCCCTTCATGCGGCCGGTGTGCCGATCCTGGGCACGACGCCGGACTCCATAGACTGGGCGGAGGACCGTGAGCGATTCCAGTCACTGGTCAGGGATCTGGGACTTCTACAGCCGGAAAATGCCATTGCGTCAAGCGCCGGAGAGGCCGTCGAGGCCGCCGAGAGGATCGGCTATCCGCTCGTATTGCGTCCAAGCTACGTCCTCGGCGGGCGTGCCATGGAAATCGTCCATGATCGAACCCAGCTTGAGCGTTACATCTCCGAAGCCGTAACCGTTTCCGGAGACAGTCCGGTCCTTCTCGACAGCTATCTAAGAGGCGCGGTGGAAGTGGACGTCGACGCCCTTTCCGACGGGCGCGGGACCCATATCGCGGGAATTATGCAGCATATCGAGGAGGCGGGCGTGCATTCCGGCGACAGCGCCTGCTGCCTCCCGCCCCACACGCTCGCGGGAGAAGCTATATCGGAGATCAAGCGCCAGACCGATGCCCTCGCCCGGGCACTCAGCGTCGTCGGGCTAATGAACGTCCAGTTCGCGGTCAAGGACGGGCGCGTTTACCTAATCGAGGTGAATCCCCGGGCTTCCAGAACAGTGCCATTTGTCGCCAAGGCAACCGATTCGGCGATCGCTTCGATCGCCGCGCGCCTCATGGCCGGCGAATCGCTGGATCGATTTCCGAAGCGACCGCCCTACCCGTCCGACGCGCTTCCCGAAGATTCGCTGCCTCTCGCCGATCCGATGACACTCGCGGACCCGGCCATGCCCTGGTTCAGCGTCAAGGAAGCCGTTCTGCCATTCAACAGGTTTCCCGGCGTAGATACGATCCTGGGACCCGAGATGCGCTCCACCGGCGAAGTCATGGGTTGGGACCGTGATTTCCCCCGCGCGTTTCTCAAGTCCCAGCTCGCCGCGGGCACTCTTCTTCCCGCTCGGGGTACGGTGTTTTTCTCCGTGAAGGATGAAGACAAGACACCACAGCTAATGGACACCGTGCGTATCCTGGTTGACCTTGGCTTCTCGATAACGGCCACACGCGGAACGGCCGCCTTTCTGTCCGACGCCGGCATCCATGCCGCCCGGATACACAAGGCATTCGAAGGGCGTCCGAACATCATCGATGCGATAAAGGACGGAGAAATCGCTCTGGTGATGAACACGACCGAAGGTGCGCAGGCGGTGATCGATAGCAGGTCAATGCGTAGCGTGGCTCTGATGGGCAGCGTTCCCTATTATACGACGGCGGCGGCGAGTCACGCGGCGGCACTGGCGATGCGGGTTCGAAGTGAGGGAGACGTCGGCGTGAGAAGCCTGCAGGGATAGTCATCCATCGGCGCGGCGATGCAACAACGGGAACCGCGCGCCGGAGAACACCTGATTCCTCAACATGACCGCCGCCCGCGTTGTTCTGCCCGGCGAGACTGATCCACGACGAGAGCGCGATGTCCGAAACAGCGGGTTGACGTCGACCGAATCATGCCGGGCATCAGCAAAGTTGGGCTGGAAGCCGAAGCGCCTCCGTTATTGGATGAGGCCGAGGGATGGACTCCATATCCCGCCCGCGGGTTCCTCGCGCCAGCGGGAACCGGAACGGATGACTTTATCGAGAATGGCCACGACGGTGAGCGGTTTGGCGAACGCCCCGGCGCGAGATGCCATGGAACCACCATGCGCATCCGATCCCGGCGAGCGCCAAAACCACAACGAAG
>JAPOUP010000048.1 GCA_026708635.1 Rhodobacter sp. | reverse complement strand
CTCCGGAGTCAACCGGACCGGAAATCTCGTCCGAAATCGCTTCCGAACCGTCCTGTCGCAGGATTTCGCCACGCAGGTGAAGGACATCGCCCCTTATCTCTGCAAGGCCGGCGATCGGTGTGTCGCACGATCCGTCCAGCTCGGCCAGAAACCCCCGTTCCGCGGCCAGTCGCAGGCATGTCGCGCGATCGCGAAGCGGCTCCGTCAGGGCCTGTGAGCCGACGTCGCCCTCACGCCGCTCGATGACGATGGCGCCCTGTCCCGGCGCCGGCAGCATATCCTCCGGGTCGATTGGCGTGCGTGGCACGTCTTTCGCCCCGAGCCGGTTGAGTCCCGCCATCGCCAGGAACGTCGCGTCCGCGGTACCGCCGGCCAGCTTCGCCAGCCTCGTCTGGACATTGCCCCGGAACTCCACGACCCGCAGGTCGCGCCGGCGATTCAGGAGCTGGGCCCTGCGGCGCACGCTGGACGTGCCCACGACCGCGCCCTCGGGGAGATCCGCGATTCGGGAATACCGTGGCGATACGAACGCGTCCCTCACGTCCTCCCTCGGCAGGAAGACGTCGAGCAGCAGGCCATCGGGCGGAACGGCCGGCATATCCTTCGCGGAATGAACGGCGATGTCGATCGCCCCGGCGGACAGGGCCTCCTCGATTTCCTTTGTGAACAGGCCCTTGCCGCCGATGTCCCTCAACGCCCGGTCCTGGATGCGGTCGCCGCTTGTCTTGATCACCACGATCTCGAACGCGTCCTCCCCGAGGCCGGAGCTTGCCGAAATCCTGCCACGGACCTCGGAGGCCTGTGCGAGAGCCAGGGGCGAGCCGCGCGTTCCGATCCTGAATGGCCGCTTGATGTCCATAGCGGTTACCTACCCTTCCTGTATACCGTCATCAAACAGATTCGGCTTGACTCGAGCGGACCGCCGCGTGACGGCTATGGCGGATCCGGAGGAAGAACGTGACGCGGGACAAGAAACTCGTACGGGCCCTTAGGGGAGAGCCGCAGGAGATACCGCCGGTCTGGCTTATGCGCCAGGCCGGGCGTTACCTGCCTGAATACCGGTCGACGCGATCGCTTGCGGGAGACTTCCTGTCGCTCTGCTACACTCCCGACCTGGCGGCGGAAGTGACGCTGCAGCCCATACGGCGTTATGACTTCGACGCGGCGATTCTGTTCGCCGATATCCTGCTGGTCCCCCATGCGCTGGGCGCGGATCTAAGCTTCGAGCCCGGAGAGGGGCCGCGACTGTCCACGGTCACGGACAGCGCCAGCCTCTCGTCCCTCAAACCGGTGGAAGAGATCCACCTGACCCTGGCCCCCGTCTACGAGACGCTCCGTATCCTGTCGGGCGCGTTGCCCGCCGGAACCGCGCTCATCGGCTTCGCGGGCGCGCCGTGGACGGTGGCGACCTATATGGTCGCGGGACGCGGAACGCCTGACCAGGGGCCCGCCCATGCGCTGCGGACCGCGGATCCCGTCACGTTCGACGCGCTGATCCAGCTGCTTACCGAGGCGACGATCTCATATCTTTCCGCCCAGATCGAAGCCGGCGCCGAGGTGGTCAAGCTATTCGACAGTTGGGCCGGATCGCTCGAGGGGGAGGCGTTCGACCGCTACGCCATTGAACCGATCGTAAAGATCGTCGCTTCGCTGAAGTCGAGATGGCCGGAGGTGCCGGTCATCGTGTTTCCGCGTGGGGCGGGAAGCCGTTACGCGGGCTTCGCCCGCACCACCGGCGCGGACTGTGTCGCGCTCGACTCCGGGGTGGACGCGCGCTGGGCGGCGGAGCGCGTACAGGTGGATGGATGCGTGCAGGGAAATCTTGATCCCGGCCACCTCGTGACCGGCGGCCCGGCGCTGGTGGAGGAGACGTGTCGAATCGTGAGGGAACTTTCCGGAGGCCCGCACGTATTCAACCTGGGGCACGGCGTGACACCGGACGCGGATCCTGCGAACGTGCACCGGATTCTGGAAGCCATCCGGCGCTGAACCGGCGCGGATGGCGCGCTCGCCACAAGTCGCGTCCCACGGTATCGGTGCGAACCCGTTCCGTTCACGAATGATCGCCGCGTCCCGCCGCGTATGCCTCGTGAAACCCCGCCTGAGGATCAAGGATCATTGACATACTTCCGCCACGGGCTGAGGCCGTGTAGTGTAGGTCATGAATTCGTGATCCCCGACATTTCCCGGCCCCGCGTCATCTGTCGTAACGATCATGACCGCAAAATCGGAAACCGTGGAGACTCCCATGCGTGACTTCCATCTTCCCGGCCGTTCCGCCGTTTTCGCCGCCAACGGCATGTGCGCCACGTCGCATCCGCTGTCGGCGAAAGTCGCGGTGGAAACGCTTCAGGCGGGCGGCAACGCCGTTGACGCCGCGATCGCGGGCGCGGCGCTGCTGGGCATCTGCGAACCGCATATGGCGGGAATTGGCGGCGATTGCTTCGCGCTCATCAAACCGGCCGGAGAGGAACGGATTGTCGCGCTAAACGGTTCGGGCCGGGCTCCGGCCGGACTCAGCGCGGCATCCATGCGCGAGGCCGGCCATCACTCCGTCCCGGTCAACGGCCCGGAGGCCGTGACGGTTCCCGGCGCGGTGGACGCGTTCTGCACGCTCTCCGCGGATTACGGCCGGCTGGGGCTGGAGGCCGCGCTCGCTCCGGCGATCCTCTATGCGGAGGCCGGCGTGCCGACCGCCCCCCGCGTCGCGTTCGACTGGGCACATTCGGCGGCGACGCTGCGGGGCGTGGCCCGCGGCTATTATACCTGTGACGGTCGGTCCCCGAAAGCCGGGGTCATGTTCAGGCATCCGAGGCAGGCCGACGTCTTTCGGAGTATCGCCCGGAACGGTCGTTCAGGCTTCTACGAAGGAGAGGTCGCCGAGGACATGGTCAATAGCCTCAGGGCACTCGGCGGCACGCACGGGCTGGACGACTTCGCGCGGACACAATGCGAATACACGAAACCCGTCAGCGGGAAATACGGAGACATCGAACTGCTGGAGCACCCTCCGAACACGCAGGGCGCCACGGCGTTACTGCTTCTGAATATCCTCGCCGAGTTTGACGTTGCGGCGATGGAACCCTTCGGAGCCATGCGTGCCCATATCGAAGCGGAGGCGACGAAACTCGCCTACGACGCCCGAAATCGGTTCATCGCGGATTCCGACAGCTCGATACGTCTTGACCACATGCTGGACCCGGAGACGGCGAAAAGGCTCGCCGCGCTGATAGACCCGGGAAGCGCGATGCCCCCAACCGCCGACATCGCCGAAGCGGTGCATCGCGATACGGTCTACATAACCGTGGTGGACAGGGAGCGCATGGCCGTTTCGTTGATCTACTCGCTTTTCCATAGCTTCGGGGCCGGTATCGCGTCGGAACGGTTCGGGATCCTTTTCCACAACCGCGGAGCCGGTTTCACGCTCGCCGGCGGCCACCCGAACGAAGCCATGGCCGGAAAACGCCCGATGCATACAATCATACCGGCGATACTCAAGAGGAACGATCGTGTCCTGATGCCATTCGGAGTGATGGGCGGACAGTACCAGGCCTGCGGTCACGCGCGGTTTGTCACGAACCTGGTCGACTTTGGCCTCGATCTACAGTCCGCCATCGACGCACCGCGGTCATTCTCCGATGGCGGCGACCTGCAGGTGGAGAACGGTTACTCCGATTCCGCGCTCTCCGGCCTGACGGAGCTTGGACATCGCATAGTCAGGCCCGAAACCGCCATCGGCGGAGCGCAGGCGATCCGCATGGATCATGACCTGGGCGTCCTGGAAGGTGGATCCGACCCAAGAAAGGACGGTTGCGCCATAGGGTACTGAGCCGGCGCCGGCGACGTACCGCCCGGGGACTGCCGTGACGGGCGGCTACCTTGTCCGGTAAGCCGCCGTGGCCACTCCAGCCGTTTCCGGCGAACGGGAAAATACGGCGTTCCGCGCACGGACGGCGGATTGCCCGCTCCCGGACACCGGGACTCCGATGTCGGATCCAACGGTGCGGGGGAAAGAATCGTGCCGGACGGTCCACGCCCGTCCGAAGTCCGGCGTCATCCGGCCCGGACTGGATTGGCGGTGGACTCCCGCCCGCGCGGCCCTTCCCGGGCGGCCGCGGCGCGCGGAACGGTCCCCGGTCGGTCGGCGAACGGGTCACCGGCGGTGACCGCCTTGCGGACCGATCCTTGAATCGGCTTGATTTTCGCATCCGTTCGTGGGCATTCTACCGCAGTCATGTCGGATAGCCCCCGCAGGAGGTAATCTCGGAATGCTGAAAAAACGCGCCAAGTACGGTCTGGGGCAGGTCGTCCGCCACAGGAAGCACCCGTTTCGCGGGGTCGTGTTCGACGTCGATCCGAAATTCTCCAGTTCCGAGGAATGGTACGAGTCGCTTCCGAAGGAAGGAAGGCCCAAGAAGGACCAGCCGTTCTATCACCTTCTCGCCGAAAACGAACACTGCTACTATGTGGCCTATGTGTCCGAGCAGAATCTGGAAGCGGACAATTCGGGCGAGCCGGTGGACCATCCCGACCTGGCGTCGCTGTTCGGGGAATTCGAGGATGGGCACTATCCGCTGCAGGTACAGCTTAACTGAAACGGAGCGGCGGTTCGGCGGGCACGCGGAGCGCCCGGAAAGGGTCCGGCGTCGCCCTTGGAGCATGGAGACCGGGGGAAGGGGCGCGCAGCTTTCATCTGGATGGGAACCGCTGTAGCTTTCACGAGTGAAGGCGGTAGCGAGAGGCGGTGAGAGATGGCTAAGTTTTTCAGAATCCTGCTGGCCCTCGTTCTCGTGACCAGCTGTGGCTCGCATTCCTCAACGTCACGCAATCTGGACGACGCGTGCAGCATCGTGAAACAGCGACCCGCCTACCTGAGGGCGTTCAAGCGCGCCGAGCGGCGGTGGGGGGTTCCCGTCCACGTTCAGATGTCGACGATCTATTATGAATCCACCTTCAACGCCAAGGCGCGGACGCCGATGCGTTACAGACTGGGCTTCATACCGGCCGGTCGGCAGTCTACGGCCTACGGCTACGCCCAGGCGCTCGACGGAACCTGGAAAGAGTACAAGCGGGAAACGGGCAGGCGCTTCGCGACGCGCGACAACATTCGCGACGCGACGGATTTCATGGGCTGGTACATGAACAACACCCGCAGGCGAACCGGGGTTTCCCTGACCGACGCCCGCAACCAGTATCTCGCCTACCACGAGGGACAGGCGGGATATCTGAGAGGCTCACATCGCGGCAAACGCTGGCTGATTGATAAAGCCAGCCGTGTGCAGGAGCGGTCGAACACCTACCAAAGGCAGCTCAGCAACTGCCGCGCGGTTTGATCACCGTTTCCATTTCTCGACCTCGAGCGCGATATTGAACAGCGACGCCGCGAGTTCGATATCCTTGTCGAGATCGCCCAGAACCACCGTTGTCTCGGTCCCGTCGCTACCGGTGATCACCCATTGACGCAGTTCCACGGGCGGTCCGGAAAAAACCAGGCGGATCGTGCCGCGGTCCGGGCGGCGACGGTCCTGCAGCGATACGCTGGTCGCGATGCCGTCGAACACATGGCTGACGACCATGGTCTCCTCGCCGAGATCGACGCGGCGCTTGAGAATCAGGTGAAGCGGCGTTCTCCACAACGGATACTGCTCCGGCGCCTGGTTTGACTTTCCGTCGAAGATCGCGAGCTGGCCAGCGCCGGCGAGAACGAGCGCGGTCTCGGGCGGGTCGTATTCAAACCTCATGCGCCCCGGACGCCTCATATATAGGGTTCCGGTGGAGATCGTGCCGTCGGAATTGATCTGGGTAAACGCGCTTCTCACCGATGCGAGGCCATTGAGGTACCCCGATATCCTGTCGAGAGACAGTATCTCCGCCGCCTGTCCCGGAACGGGCGCGACGGAGGCCAGGCAGAGAACTGCGAAGGAGCGGCGCGTGAGTTTCATGTAACTCCATATATAGATCGTGGCCGACTTTCACATGCCGGACCTGGCGGAGTCACCAATTTTTGTTCAGGCGTCCGCCAGACGATTCGGGGCTGACGCGAACGTCAGTTCGGATCGGGAGCGAGAATCTCGCGTTTTCCCACATGGTTCGCGGCCGAGACCAACCCCTGTTCCTCCATCTGCTCCACCAACCGCGCCGCCTTGTTGTAGCCGATGGCGAGCTTGCGCTGGATATACGAAGTCGAACACTTCCGATCGTTGATCACGATCGCCACCGCCTGATCATAGAGCGCGTCCGCGCCGTCAGTGTTCCCGCCGAGTCCGAGAACGAGGTCTATATCGGTTTCGCGTTCCTCGTCGGGACCGTCGATCACGCCGCTGACGTATTCCGGCGGACCGAAACCTTTCAGGAAACGCACGACCTCCTCCACTTCCTCGTCGCTGACGAATGGCCCGTGTATGCGGGAAATTTTCCCTCCACCCGCCATATACAGCATATCGCCCATGCCAAGGAGCTGCTCGGCGCCCTGTTCGCCGAGAATCGTGCGGCTGTCTATCTTGGACGTCACCTGGAAGGAGATCCGGGTCGGGAAATTCGCCTTGATGGTACCGGTGATGACGTCGACGGACGGACGCTGCGTCGCCATAATCAGATGAATCCCGGACGCGCGCGCCATCTGCGCGAGCCGCTGTATACAGGCCTCGATCTCCTTGCCCGCGACCATCATCAGGTCGGCCATCTCGTCGACGATCACGACGATGTAGGGCAGTTTCTCGGGATCGAACTCCTCGGTTTCGAACATCGGCTCACCGGTTTCCCCGTTAAAACCGGTCTGCACGGTCCGGCTAAACATCTCGCCCTTCGCGAGCGCGTCATTGACCCGCCCGTTGTAGCCCTCGATATTCCGGACACCCAGCCGCGACATCCTGCGGTAGCGTTCCTCCATTTCGCCGACGACCCATTTCAGCGCCACGAGGGCTTTCTTCGGGTCCGTGACAACGGGCGAGAGAAGATGGGGAATGCCGTCATAGACCGACAGTTCGAGCATTTTCGGATCTATCATTATCAGCCTGCAGTCCTCGGGCGTCAGCTTGTAGAGGAGTGACATGATCATGGTGTTGATCGCCACCGACTTCCCGGAACCCGTCGTTCCCGCGATCAGCAGATGCGGCATCCTGGCGAGATTCGCCACGACGGAGGCGCCACCGATGTCCTTTCCGAGAGCGAGCGGGAGGGTCATGCTCGAGTCGCCAAAGTCCTTGGACGCCAGGATTTCGCGCAGCATGACTTTCTCGCGCGTGGCGTTTGGCAGTTCGATGCCGATCACGCTGGAGCCGGGAAGGGTCGACACACGGGCGGCCAGCGCCGACATGGACCGCGCGATATCATCCGCCAGGCCGATGATCCGGCTGGCTCTCAGACCGGGCGCCGGTTCGAGCTCGTACATCGTGACGACCGGCCCGGGACGGACGCTTACGATGTCGCCCTTTACGCCATAGTCATCCAGGACGCTTTCCAGCATGCGCGCGTTTTCGGTCAGGGCCGCTTCGCTCAGCTGATGACGCTCCCGACCCACCGAATCCTCGAGCAGCGAGAGCGGAGGTCTCTCGAGCACCGATTTTTCATCGGCGAAACCGAGCCGCGGCTGCGCCTCCGCCTTGGCCTGCCGCGACTGTCGGTAGGAGGGCGGCTTGGCGACCTTCACCACGGAGACGGATCCGGAATCCTCGAAAGCGTTGGAAGTCGCTTCGCTTCCCGCCCCCGGAAGCTCGGGAAAATGCCCGGCGGACGACGGTTCGGGATCGACGTCAGCCCCCCCGCCCTCTCCGGCAGCCCGCACCGGCGGTTCCGGACGAAGATGGCCCGAGCCGGACGGCGCGGTGGTGGAGGGATCCGAGGGCCCGGAACGCGAAGCGGCCAGGGAGACCGGAGGCTCCCGCCGCCGAGGCTCCGGGGACGTTTTCCCCGCGGGACGAATCGGTGCCCTGACGACTCTCGGCACCCATCCGCCAAGGAAGCGGCCGGCAACGCCAAGCTCCGCTACGGAGCACCCCAGCACATACAGGCCGAGGGCGAACGTGCCCAACGCCAGCAGCAGGGAAATCGCGTTCATCGCTTCCACGACGGTAAACGGCATGACGCTTAGGACCATGCCCAGGACCATATCCCCGAACATTCCGCCCAGGCCGAAACTGTGTATCCATGCGCCACCGGGAACCTGCGAGGCCGCGAATATCGATGTCACGGCGATCCAGACCGGAGCGACGACGATCCGAACCGGCAGCCGGTCCGATCCCGCATGCACCGTGAGGCGAATGCCCCACACGGACAGCAGCAGCGCCAATCCCCAGCCACCCCAGCCGACCACCATGAACAGTATCGCCGCCACCGATGCGCCGAACCAGCCGAGCAGATTGCGTACGGGAGCGTCGGTGGCGGACAGCCAGCTCATGTCTCCGGCCTCGTAAGACCCCAACGCCATCGCCAGGGCGGTACCCACCGCAAACATCATCAGCCCGACCAGCGACTTGAAGCGGCGTTCCAGCATTTCCTGGGTTTCCCGGTCCAGAAACCTCCTACGGACATTCGCCTGATATATAGCCATTTCGACTCCCGCCTCAGCTGTAAACGCAGTCGCGCAGCCTGCCCAGACCGCGTCCAAGCTCGTCAATCGGCGCGACCATCGCGGCCCGGATGTATTCGCTTCCCGGATTGAAACCGTCCACTTCCCGGCCCAGGTAGGCGCCGGGAAGTACCCTGAGACCGGCCTCGCGCCACAGTTTCAGGGCCGCCGCCTCGCCGTCGCCCACACGCAGCCATAAAAAGAAACCGGCGCCGCAGGACGCGTAATCCGGCACCTCGCCGAACAGTTCGTCGGCAAGCCGGTATTTCGCCCTGTAAAGGTTACGGTTTTCGTCGACATGCGCCTCGTCCCGCCAGACCCTGGCGGCCGCCCGCTGGAGAGGCAGCGGTGGCGGAGCCCCGCCATACGCGCGCAGCTGCCTCACGCGGGCGATTCCTTCCGGCCCGCCGGCGACGAACCCCGAGCGCAGCCCCGCCAGGTTCGAGCGCTTCGAGAGCGAGTTGAAGACCACCACCCGCTCAGGGGAGGCCCCCGTCTCGGCCGCGACCTGAAGGGCTCCCACCGGCGGTTCGCCGGCATAGAGTTCAGAATAGCACTCATCCGAAAATACCAGGAATCCGTGCCTTTCGGCAAGAGCGATGAGATCCGCGAGATAGTCCCGGGGCGCGACGGTTCCCTGCGGATTCGCGGGCGAGCAGAGATACGCCACGCCAACCCGGTCCAACGTCTCGGGTGCCAGGCCCGCATAGTCCGGCATGAATCCGGTTCCGGCGGTGGCGGGCACGTACACGGGTTCCGCGTCACAGGCCAGTGCCGCGGCGGCGTAGACCTGGTAGAACGGATTGGGAATCAGCACCGCGGTCCGCCGCCGGTCGCCGCTGCGAACCGGACACAGCGCCAGACATGCGTTGAACAGCCCCTCGCGGGTTCCGTTCAGCGCGATTATCCGGCGGTCCGCCGGCAGGCGGACCCCGTAGCGCCGGAATATCCAGTCCGCGATGGCCTCCAGAAGCTCGGGGGCGCCGTCGTTCGGGGGGTACCGTCCAAACTCCCCTGAATGTTCCGCGATGACCTTTACCACCCATTCGGGGAAGCCGTGCTGGGGCTCGCCAATCGACATGTGGATCACCTCACCGCCCGGCGCATGCCCGTCAAGGAGCGCCCGCAGTCGCGTGAACGGATATTCTGGCAAGTCTGGGAACCGCCCGGAATTCTTCATCGCTACATTCTATCTGCCTCGGAGACGCAGATTGATCTGCGCATCATTTTCACGACAAATAGCCCGTTCACGCGGTTAGGTCAAGAGGCGCCTTTACGGGGCGGGGGAATCGCATTCGAGCCCG
>JAPOUP010000210.1 GCA_026708635.1 Rhodobacter sp. | reverse complement strand
GCGGCCCTGTCCCTCACGGAACGGGAGCGCGAGCGGTACGACGCCATCGCGGAAAGGGACGGGATCACGCGCGCTCAGGCGATCCGCCAGCTCGCGGCGGAGGGGCTGTCGGCCAGGGTCGCGGCCGACGGGGTGAACGAGAAGTCGGGGCTGGAATAGCGTCGATGTCCCTGTCGAAGCGCGGGGCCGGGAAGCATGACGCCATAGGGGTCCGGCCCGTGTCCGAGGGGGAACGCCCGGTTATGACGGTGGACCGCGAGCGGCCGGACCGGTTCGGGAAGCTAGCGACCATACCGCGCGGGAGCGTTGCGCCCTCGTCCCCGATACGGATGGGGATGGAGATGCCTGAAACGCTACGGAAATCGGGACCGGGAAACAAGGTTTGTTTCGGGATCGGCGTCTGGTTTGACGCGAAACAGAACTGCATCAGGATACAGTCGGATGAGGCTGGCTTCATAACCACCGTCCGCGCCGATGCGGAGGATTGAGGTCTGATCACGGCATATTGGCAGGGCGTGTTTCAGTGACCGCCGTATTTTAAATTCCCGTTGTCGACGGCTGCGCGGTCCTGTTGAATTGTGGCTACTCACGTTTCCGGGGATCGCCCGATGGCAAATGACGAACACGTCAAATGGCTCCTTGAAGGGGCCGAAAAATGGAACGCGCGGCGGGATAGCTGGAATTCACGCCGGATTTCGAAGGCAGGGGCCTCTAAGCGTCGTTTCAGGAAGCGGGCAAGCTGGACGGAGAGGGCCGCATTCCTCTTTCCGGCATGAACCTGATGCGGGCGGATTTCCGCAGGTCGCGACTCAGCGACCCAAACGGCAGCTTCGGGCGGACCTGCGCAACTCGAATATGCTGCTTGCCAATCTGGACGATGCCTGGATGGCAAGGTCGTTTCTTGAAGGCGCGTGTCTTGACAGCGCCACATTCCGCCGCGCCCATGTTTCCGATTCAGTTTTTCGACAGATGGATATATCGTCCGGCCGTTTGCCTGGGCCGTGAAGTCTCGGCGAACGGTGGGATTGTGGGTGGTCGAGCTTGGTCTGATCCCAGGGTCCGGTGCGGATCAGGCCTGCGCATCTAATCGATCAGGGGGCAGGCGTCACCGTCTCGGGCTGGCTGACAGTCGGTGACTCACGGAAACCTTCGTTTTGCCGTTCGTATCGATCTCCCTGTATCCCAAGGCCGCGCTATGAAACCGGATTACCCGAACTTGATACTTGCGCGAACCGCACGATCATGCCGAGAATGCCACCATGACTGGATTCAGCCGAATCGGTGCCGCCGTCATAGGTACGGGCTTTATTGGAACGGTCCATGTCTGGGCGCTTCGTCGGCTCGGCGTACGGGTCGTGGGCGTTCTCGGATCCTCCCCGGAGCGTGGGGCGGAGCGCGCATCGGCCATGGACGTGAGCAAGGCATATAAATCGCTCGATGAACTTCTGTGTGATCCAGCGGTGGATGTCGTCCATGTGGCGTCACCCAACCATGCCCATTACCCGCAGGTGAAGGCGGTTCTGGCGGCCGGAAAGCATGTCATTTGCGAAAAACCCCTCGCCATGACAGCCGCGCAGTCAGCGGAAATGGTCGATCTGGCGGCCGCCAGCGGCAAGGTATGCGCCGTCTGCTACAATATCCGCTTCTATCCCCTCAACCAACATGCGCATGGAATGGTCGCGAGCGGGGAACTGGGCGATGTCCGGCTCGTAAGCGGCCTGTGCCATCAGGACTGGCTGGCCAGGCCAACCGATTGGAACTGGCGCCTGGAGAGCGAGCAGGGCGGTGAACTTCGCTCGGTAAGCGACATCGGAACCCATTGGGTGGATCTAACCGGCTTCATTACCGGACTCAGGGCGGCATCGGTGTTCGCTGAACTGAAGACATTCATGCCGGAACGGTTCAAGCCCGCTGGACCGCTGGAGACCTTCGCCGCCTCCGGTGGAGACGCCGAACCGAGGAAGATCGACACGGACGACGCGGCCATGATCCTGCTGCGCTACCCTAACGGGGCATGCGGGGTGATGTCCACAAGCCAGGTAAGCATTGGCCGAAAGAACGCCATGCAGTGGGACATCGCGGGCGAGACATCTTCCGCCGCCTGGCATTCGGAATCGCCGGACGAGCTTTGGATCGGCCGCCGGGATGCGCCAAACCAGGTGCTGCAACGGGACTTCGGATTGATGAACGGTGCCGGAACCCGTGCGGCCAGCCTGCCGCCCGGCCATATCGAAGGATTCGCCGATACATTCTTCGCCCTGTTCCGACAGGTCTACGGGGATGTAATGGTCGGTGCCCGGCGTCCGGAGTCGACCTATGCGGGATTCGCCGACGGCCACTATCAGATGCTGTTCTGTGATGCGGTTCTCGCCAGCGCCCGCGAAGGACGGTGGGTCGGGATTCCGGATGTCCAGGTCCACGGGGAAAAGGCATGAAACTCGGCCTTCTGACCGCCCCGTTTCCGGAAACGGACCTGTTTGACGTCGCCGACTGGGCCGCATCGGTCGGGCTGGAAGCGCTTGAAATCGCCTGCTGGCCATCAGGCGGCGGCGAGGCGCGCCGCTATGCCGGAACATGCCATATCGATGTTGACGGACTCACCGCGTCACAGGGATCGGAGATGGTGGAGCGTCTTGCGGAAACGGGTATCGAAATTTCCGGTCTCGGTTACTATCCAAACCCCCTTCACGCCGATGCGGGCCATCGCACCGAGGTGATCGGGCATCTCCGAAAGGTCATCTCCGCGGCGGGAGCGCTTGGCGTTGGAGTGGTCAACACCTTTCTGGGCGGCGACCGTACACTGAACCTTGACGAGAACTGGGACCGCGCGCGCCGGATATTTCCCGAGGTAATCGGCCATGCGCGCGACACGGGCGTGACGCTGGCTTTCGAGAACTGCCCGATGATCTTCAGTCGGGACGAATGGCCAGGCGGTCATAACATAGCCTATTCGCCGCGCATCTGGCGACGCATTCTCGAGGAATGGCGCGAGGGTGTGGGCATGAATTTCGATCCATCGCATCTGGTCTGGCAGATGATCGACCAGGGCCGTTTCATTCGGGAATTCGGGAACCGTATGGTGCATGTCCACGCCAAGGACGTTATGATCGACCGCGACGGACTCTACGAAAACGGCGTGATGTCCGTTGGGATCGGCTGGCAGATTCCACGACTTTGCGGTCTGGGAGATGTTGACTGGAGCGGGTTCTTCTCCGATCTCTATGGGGCGGGATATGACGGGCCCGTCATAATCGAGCACGAGGACCGGCTGTTCGAGGGCGACGAAATGAAGGTGAAACGCGGGTTCCTGCTGGCCCGTGACGTGCTGTCTCCATTCGTGAAATGAAACGGAAGCCGGTTCTGGAGGCGGGCAAACCGAAGGAGAATTCTGACATGAGACAACTGACGTTAACCGCGGCCGGGTTCGCTCTGGGACTCGCGTCGGCCACTTTTGCCGAAGGCTATTCGATCGGCGTTTCAAATACCGTTCAGGGCAATGGGTGGCGTGAGCAGATGATCTGCGCCATGCGGGCGCAGGCTCGGGTTTCGGGGGAGGTCGAGAAACTGGTCGTCGCGCACAGAAACACGGACGCCGCCGGCCAGATTGAGGACATCCGCAACCTGATCGAGGCCGGTGTCGACGCGATCGTGCTCAATCCGGCCAATCCCGATGCGCTCAATTCCGCCATTAAGGATGCCATTGACGCCGGTATTGTCGTGGTTGCGGTCGATCAGGGCGTGACCGCGGAGGGTGCTTACATCCTTTCCAACAACCAGTCTGAATATGCCTATCTGGGTGCGCGCTGGCTGTTCGAGCGGTTAGGTGGCAAAGGCGATGTCATCTATATGCGGGGTGCCGCCGGAACGTCGGCGGACAATGACCGCCATGACGGCTTCTCCCGGGCGCTGGCTGAATTTGCGGATATCCAGGTCGTTCACGAGGTCTTCACCGGTTGGCAGCAGGATCAGGGCAAACAGCAGATATTTGACTTCATCGCCACGGGGATTCCGTTCGACGGTGTCTGGACGTCAGGTATTGACAACGTGATCGTCGACGCGTTTCTGGAGTCAGGCGCGCCTCTCGTTCCGATCGTGGGCGCGGATAACGCCGGGTTTGTCGCAATGCTTCAGGACGTGGAGGGCCTGCAGGGCGCGGCGGTGACCAATCCGGGTTCAGTCGGTGGGGCGGGGATAACGCTCGCGCTAAGGATCCTCGGCGGCGACGTCCCGGAGAGCCGTACGGTTCTTGTTGAGCCTGTCCTGTGGGAGAACACCTCGGAGGATGGTCGTGAAATGATCGCCGCCGCCCAAAACCCCAGTCTCGATCCCGAATGGCCAGTGTCCGTTTCGGTGCCGGGCTGGACGACATATTCGATGGACGACATCATAGCCTGCGAAGGTCCCGGCGGTTGAGTTGATCCACCGCCTCCCGACGTCCCGTAACGCGGAGGGCGTCCCTGTCGCTCGACGGCTCCGATGAGCGTGATGACAGCTGAGGAACGGGAGGCCGTGCCGCTGCTCGATGCCAAAGGCGTCTCGAAGAGCTTCGGCACGGTTAGGGCGTTGAGCGATGCCGGCCTGAAAGTCAACGCCGGTGAGATTGTGGCGCTGGTCGGTGCCAACGGCGCGGGTAAGTCGACATTCGTGAAGATACTCACCGGCGTACTGCAGCCTGACAGCGGAAATGTCACCATCCGTGGTTCGGAGGTACATGTCGGCTCTCCGGCCAAAGCCAGGCGCTCCGGTCTCGTGCCAGTCTATCAGGAACCGTCTCTCATTCCCGACCTGGACGTCCGCAACAACCTGCGCCTTAGTGACACGCCGGAGGGACCGTTCCTGAATTGGGTGAACGAGCTGGGGCTGCGGGGCCTCCGCCTCGACGATATGGTAGGGCATCTACCGCTGGCGACCCTGCGGATCCTGGACCTTGCCAAAGCGCTTGCTTGCGAACCGGACGTACTGCTTCTCGATGAAATGACCGCCGCGCTGCCGACCGATCTGGTCGAGCGGACATTGAGGGTCGTGCGTAGTCAGGCGGAGTGCGGACGCGGCGTGATTTTCATCAGCCACCGTTTCTCGGAAATCTCGCAACTCTGCCATCGCGCGAGTATCCTCCGCGACGGCGCGACGGTCGGTGATCTGGCCGTCAGGCCCGGCGTCGAGGACCGCGTGGTGGAAATGATGCTTGGCGCGGGCGTGGAAACCGGTGCCCCGGTGACGGGCGTCGGTCATGTCGCCCGTCCCCGGGGAACGCCAAGACTTGAGGTTGAAGGCCTCGCGCAGGGCGGGAAACTGTCAGATGTCTCGTTTGAGATCCATCCCGGAGAGGTCCTCGGCCTGGTGGCCCTGGAAGGCCAGGGTCAGGATGAGCTGTTCGAGGTTCTTTCGGGACTGCTGCGGCCCGATCGCGGCGTGATACTGATCGACGGAACGCCGGTCAGCTTCCGGCATCCGGCTGATGCGATTGCCGCCGGGTTTGCCTATGTTCCGGGCGATAGGGCCGAGGCCCTTCTGATGGAGCGATCGGTTCACGAGAACATCGCGCTCCCGTTCTCGACTCACCTGGGTGGATGGGGTCCAATCCGGTTGCGGCGCGAACGGGCCAGCGTGGGCGAAACGATCAATCGACTGCAAATCGATACCCGTGCCCGGGGCGCGGTGCGGCGTCTATCGGGGGGCAACCAGCAGAAAGTGACGATCGGCAGGTGGCTGGCGGTCGGTTTCAGGATGCTGCTTCTGTTCGATCCGACCCGCGGCATCGACGTACGTACGAAGCGGCAGATATATCCTCTGGTCCGCCAACTGGCCGAGCGGGGCGCGTCGATCCTGTATTACACTTCGGAACTGGACGAAGTTCCGCTTGTCTGCGATCGCGTATTGGTGATCTTCAACGGCTGCGTCGTAGCCACTCTCGCCGTGCGCGACGCCAATGAATCGACGCTTGTTCGGGCGGCATATGGCCTGTCACCCCGGGACGCTTGCGGCGGTTGACATGACCCGATGGATCGGAAAGCACGCGTGGAACATCGGTCTAGCCGCGCTGCTGGCCGCGCTTCTTGGCGTCACGAAACTGATCCAGCCGGAATTCGGGGTATCGGGTGTCGAATCCCTGACCCGTGCGGCGCTTCCGTTCGCTTTCGCCACGGCGGCTATGGCGGTGGTGGTGATTGTCGGTGGCATAGACCTGTCGGTCGCCTCAATGATGGCGGTGACAGGTGTCACGGCGGCCGTCCTTATGCAGCATGCCGGCGATGGGTCTAGCGTAGCGGTGACATTCCTCACGCTTCTGGTCGGCGTTGCGATGGGCACCGTCAACGGATCGCTTGTTGTCCTGACCAAGGTGCCGGACATCGTGGTGACATTGGCGATGTTGTTTGTCTGGGAGGGAGTCGCGCTTCTGATCCTCGAGGCTCCCGGCGGTGCGGTGGCGGACTGGCTAATGGCTGCGGTGGTTGGTGGGCTTGGCGGTGTGGTGGACTGGGTGCCGAGGGCCTTGATTCTCATGGTCTTCTGCATTTCCGTCGTTTGGGTGCCCATTAAGCGCTCGAGACTCGGCCTATCGATCTACGCAACGGGTTCGGACAGGGCCGCCGCGTTCCGCTCGGGTGTTGCCGTGGGGCGCACAAGAGTGGCGGCCTATGCGGTCGCCGGGCTGTTCTGCGCACTCGGTGGCCTGTCATTGACGATGATTACCGGCATTGGCGAGCCTGTGCCCGGCCCCTATCTTCTGGCTTCCGTTGCGGCCGTGGTGCTGGGTGGCGTGACGCTGGGTGGAGGTCGCGGAGGGCTACTCGGTCCGATCATCGCCGTTTTCATCCTGCGCCTGATCCGTTTGATGCTGACGCTCATGGCGGTCGACCCGAACGTAACAACAATAGTGGAAGGCGCGATCATGGTCATCGTGGTCATGATTGGCGGCCTGCTGACGCTCAAAGGCCGAAGGCGATGAACGGTCGGGTAGAGAAGCCGCGGCTCACCGCGGCGGCCGGTCAGTTGGTACGTGACCATCCATTGATTCCTCTGGTCGCGCTGCTGTTCATGCTGTCCGGTGTGCTGGAACTGCTTCGCCCGGGAATCATCAATCCCTTCTGGCTAGGAAACACCGTAAAATTCGCCACTCCACTGGCAATGCTGGCGGCCTGCCAGGTGCTTACCATGCTAACCGCGGGCATTGACCTGTCGGCGGGAGCGGTCGCTACGGTTTCCGCGTTTGTCGTGGCTACGGTCACCCCGCTGTTCGGGGTGCCGGCCGGTGTCGGCGTGGCGCTGGGCGCCGCACTTGTCGTGGGTCTCTTGAATGGTTTCGGAGTCGGCG
This sequence comes from Rhodobacter sp., assembly GCA_026708635.1. GTDB lineage: Bacteria > Pseudomonadota > Alphaproteobacteria > Rhodobacterales > Rhodobacteraceae > JAPOUP01. The sequence continues at coordinate 2,635 of JAPOUP010000210.1, read as the reverse complement.
TGGCGCGCGTCCATCCATTGATCATGACGCTTGGAACCGGCTTGGTCGCGACTGGCTGTCTTCAGGTTTACCAGCGGTTCGTCATCGCTACCGGAACCGAAATTCCCCACTTTCTGGAATGGCTGGGAACCGGGCGTTCTTTCGGGATTCCCAACGGGCTGTTCCTTTTCGTTCCGTTTTCAATTCTGGTTCTGGCGGGCCTACGGTTCACTGGATTTGGACGGCTTCTGTTCGCGTTCGGTTCCAACGAGCATGCCTCCCGCCTGTCGGGGGCCCGCTGCTGGCAGGTCTATCTTGCGCTCTACGCGCTCTCGGCCCTTATCGCGGGGGTCACGGGTCTTCTATATATCGGAATGATCCGGGCACCTTCGCTGTCGCTCGCCAATCCATTGCTGCTTCCCTCGGTGGCGGCGGCGGTGATCGGCGGGACGTCGATTTTTGGCGGGCGTGGTTCATACGCGGGAGCGGTCATCGGTGCGCTGATCCTGACAGTTCTTGGCACTATGCTGACACTTCTTCAGATGCCGGAAGGCGCTCGGCGAGTCCTGTTCGGCCTGATAATCCTGACTGTCACCGCTCTACACGCGCGCTTCACGGAACAGAACTGACAGGAGGTGATCATGAAGCCCTTTCGGATTGTCGGAGTGAGTTTCGACCACATGCATATGGGTGATCTCCTGCGGCAGGTCTTCGAGCACGGAGAGGCTGAGATCGCCGGGATATTCGATCCGGATCCGGCCAGGATGCGGGATGCCGCGGAGACGTTCTCGGTTTCACCCGATAGGGTGTTCACGGATTTCGACGCCTGCATGGCCGCCGGCCCTTATGACATGGCGATACTTTGCTCGACGACCGCCAGCCATGCCGACTACACCGAGCGCCTTGCGCCGCATGTCATGCATCTGTTCGTCGAGAAGCCTTTCGCCGCATCGGCCGGGGACGCTCGGCGGATGATCAATGCCATGCGGAGCGCTGGCGGGAAAATGGCCATAAACTGGCCACTGGCCTGGGTCGAGAGTCATGTGACCGCGAAACGTCTGATCGATGAAGGTCGGATCGGACGGCTGAACGAGGTGCATTCGTATGGGGGGAACCGAGGGCCGCTGTATCATCTCGCGGACAAAGTCACGGTCAGCCCGGAAGAGGTCGAGCGCCGGAAACCGACATCATGGTGGTACAGCAAGGCTTCGGGCGGCGGGAGCCTGCTCGACTATCTTGGATACGGCGCGACACTCGGGACATGGTACATGGGTGGTGAGGCACCATACGAAGTCACCTGCACGGTGGATGAAACGCCGGGTATTGAGGTGGACCAGCATGCGATCGCCGTCTGCCGTTATGCCCGCGGACTTTCAAAGATGGAGACAAGGTGGGGTACGTTCACCGATCCCTGGACGATCCAGCCACAGCCGAAATGCGGCTTCGTCTTCGTTGGATCGGATGGAACCATATCATCCTATGACTATGCTGACCATGTTACGTTACAGACACGCGACCGGCCGGAGCCGCACCCAATTCCGGTCGATACACTCCCGCGGGGGCGACGCAACGGAATCGAATACGTGATTGGCTGCATCCAGCGTGGCGAGCCGATTGGCGGGCCACTGGATCCGGTGCTCTGCCTGACAGCGCAGCGAGTGGTGGACACCGCGGCCAGGTCAGCTTCCGAAAAGCGGACGCTGGAACTCCTGCCATGACCGCCGAAATGCCCGACATGGATACCTATGCCCTGAGGTCGACTCCCATGCCCGATGTCGCGGCACCGGATCTTCCATACTCGCCGCCGGTTCCCAAAGGTCCGGCGCCAAAGATCGGCCTTATCGGCTCCGGCGGAATCTCGGCAAGCCATCTGGACGCCTATCGAACCGCTGGCTGGGAAGTGATATGGATCTGCGGCCGGACCCGCTCAAAGGCGGAATCCCGGGCCGCTGAGTACAGCCCGTCCTCGCGGGTGACCGAAGACTGGCGGCGGGTTCTGGATGACCCCGAGGTCGGAATTGTGGACCTCACCCCGCATCCGGCCGACCGGCTTCCGTTAATCGAAGCCGCGCTTAGGGCGGGCAAGCATGTCCTGACGCAGAAACCGTTTGTTCTCGATCTGGACGACGGAGAGCGTCTTGTGCGGCTGGCCACGGACAATGGGGTGAGGCTCGCCGTCAACCAAAACGGACGCTGGGCACCTCATATGGCCTTCATGAGGGAGGTCGTCCGGACGGGAGTGATCGGCGAGGTCGTTTCCGCGCATACCTCGGTACATTGGGACCATGGCTGGGTTGCGGGAACCCGGTTCGACCGAATTGAGGATCTGATCCTGTATGATTTCGGCATCCATTGGTTCGATTTCATTGTTTCGGTGGTTGGAGACCGAGCGCGAAGCGTGTTCGCGACCTCGGCGCACGCGCCCCGTCAGATAGCGAAAGCGCCGCTGATGGCGCAGGCCATGGTCCGGCTGGACTATGGACAGGCGTCGCTTGTCTTTGACGGTTCGGTTTCGTGCGGCCCCCGTGACATGAGTTTCATCGCGGGAACGAAGGGCAGCGTGATGAGCGATGGCGCCGACATCGGCATGCAGGCGGTTAAGCTGACCACATCGGCAGGCGTTGCCCGTCCGGCACTGAAAGGCCAGTGGTTTAAT
>JAPOUP010000248.1 GCA_026708635.1 Rhodobacter sp. | reverse complement strand
ACGGCGAGGCGCTCCGAAAGCGCGTGGATGTCCGGCGCGTCGCCCATGCCCCGAACCTAGGCGCTCGCGCCGCAACGGTCAAGCACGGCGCGCCAAGAGCCGCCCGCCGTTCCTCGCCAAGGCAGACCGACACCCGCGCGGGGAGCCTTGAGTCACGCCCGTACACGGCTTCGCGGATCTGGACAAGGGACTTGGTGTAGAAATAATTCCCGGCCTTCTTCGGGGAACGCACATTGAAATCTGGATCCCGAAGGGCGGTCTGAATGAGGGACTTCTCATATGGCACGTGAATCAAGGGAACATTCGATGATTTGTCTCGGAATGCGGGTAGCCTGTCCCAGAGGTCCGTCACTTTTTTGCGGAACTTTTTGCTCTGACAGTTAATCCAGGGTTTCGAATCCCGCAGCACTGAACATCTGAAGCATCCGCCCGACCTCCGACGCCGCGAGCGTCGTGGTCAGCCGGCCCTGGATCTCCGAGACCATGTCACGGAAGGTCAGGATGACCAGTGGACTGCCGCGAGGGGCGTCGCGAAAGCCCGGGTGCCCCTCCCAGACCTCCCTGTCCCCGACAACCCTGGAGACCGCCAGCACATGGGTGAAGCGGTCCGTGCCGGTCGCCTCCCGGACGGCGTCGACGAAGGCCTCCGACCACTTGGGCTTGACCAGCTCCCGGTACGACTTCCAGGCCTGCCTGCCGCGCCTCTTCTTCCCGTTCTCGATTGCGTCGATCTCCGACGCCGGATTGAAGCCGCCCTGCCAGCTCCTGCGGCTGACGGCGAGAACCTTGTCCGTTCCCTCCCGCCTCGGGTGAAATCCGACGACGTCGATGTCGCTGTGGTTCGAGTCCTCTATCCTGACGTAGTCTGGGTGATCCCCGCGAGGCGGGAACTTGAGGTTGTGCCTGACGAAGTAACCCCTGTGCCCGAGATACTCCCCGACGATCCGCTCGAGAATGTCCTCCCTGGTCGCCATGGCGTCCTCCGTTCCGCGTCGGGCACCTCTACCCTGCATCCGGGGCTTTGGAAACGGCGTCGGCAGGGTCGGGCATATGCGGGATCGGATGCGATGCGTTGGCGGGCATCCATTCCCGCGAAAGGTCTGTACATGGTCCCATCGGAAGGTTTGTAGACCCAAGGAAGAACTTTCAGCGAACGTTATCTGTGGCCGCAGCGGCTTGGGACTATCCGCGCCCGAATCCCTTTCCCGACGGGAAGGCCATGCCAAGGGCCGCGTCGTCCAGTTCCATGACCCTGTCGATCGCGCCCTTCCGGATTTCCTTCGCAGCGTCGACGATCTCCCGGGCCGTTTCCTCCAGCTCGGGCAGCGCGGCGGACAGCCGGTCGATCTCGGCCAGTTTAGCGGGATCCGGCGCGTCCTACGGGCCATCCCGGCACTCAACTGCGCGAAAAGCTCGGACACGCCGTCGGGCGAAAGCCGAATGCCGCGCCCCCTTCCGCCGCCGCTCTCAGTTTCAAGAAGATCTCGTGAAACTACCGTCCGCCCGGCTGGCAGGGCCTTGGCCGGAAGGTTTGGCGGCGAGTCGACGGGGTCTTTTCCGGCCGGGGGATAACGGAATCCGATTCCGTTTTCCCATTGCAGAGTCTGGCGCAGGCCAGCCAAAGCGGCGTTGACGCCGCCCGCTTCGTGCGGTGTCTTACCGGTCAAGACCTTGGGCATTGTGGCCTGGAATGGCCACAAATCAGAGGCGGATCAGGAATCCCAGAATAACAACGGCCGCTATCCAGAGACCGATCTCTGCCGGCGCAGATTGTCCCTGTCGCGCTTTGCCATGTCCTCGCGGAGCAGGGCCCGGCCCCTATCGTAACGTTCATCCATCGCCTTCATACGCTCCTCCCGCGCTTCCTACTTCCCTTTCAGCCCGCCCTCGAGTCGCGCGACCCGCTCAGACAGTTCGCGAATGTCCGGCTCCTTACCCATCGTCGCAAGCCAGGCGTTTCCGTTAATGGTCAAGCGGATGGTCTCACGGGGTGTAGCCCATCGTTCCTTGCGGGTTCGGACGGTTCAGGCTAAAGCGAATTAACCAGGCTGATGGGAGCGGACGGGAAATCAAATGGCGGCGCCCACGGGAAAGCGGTCCGCCGGGGACGCGATCGCGGATCGGCGTCGGGACCTGGAAAACGATGGGGATTGGCGACAGAGGTTAACGGCTTTTCCGCGTGACCTTATTGCCGCCCGTTGCCGAATTCGGGAAAGGATCACGAAATGGATTGCGGGTGTTATTTCGGGCGAATTGGCTATCACTTGGGTATTGCCAATCGCGACGGACGACAGCGGCGTATCGCGTAGTTGGCATTGGCGGGATCCATGACTCCCAACCGGTCGAACCGCGCTCTTTGGACGGGTGACAGTCTCGACATAATGCGCGGGATGAACCCAGGGTCGGTTGATCTGATCCATCTCGATCCGCCGTTCAGCTCGAACCGCGACTGCGCGGCTCCAATCGGCTCCGGGGCGGCGGCGGACGCGCTGCGTCGGCCTATCGCGCTCGGGCGCGGACGCGTCCCGGTCGCCTATCCGGACAACCGCATGCGAAACGTCGCCGAGCGGCTACGGGGCGCCGGAAGCGCCGCGGCCGGTTCGGAAATAGGTCTGGCCATTGATTGTGTCTCGACCGGAGGGACAGTGGCGAGCGCCCGCTCCGCGATTGCCCGACATCCCGACAACAATCCCGAACCGACAGCGATCCTGACCCTATCCAGCACCGCGACACTGGCGGCCCTCGGCCCGCTCCCCGAACGGGGGCTCTCCATGGGCCGCGATACAGCTCTTGCGGGATTCGATGAAAGTGCGTGGATGTCCCATGCCCATCCTCCCGTCGCGGCGAACGTCCGGCCGGTTGGTGAAATCGCCGGTACGGCCCGGAAGCGGCCGGTGACGAAAATCCGCGGCTGCAACGAACCCGCCGGCGCGTCCGGGATCGCCCGCCGACTTGGGCGGCGAGGCGCCGTGGTGGCGGCGCCCGGGTCAGGGAAGGGGTCGGAATATGGCAGGACGGCAGCGTGACCACGTCAGGCCAGCACCAAGCGAGCGCCGTCGGAGGCGCTCCCGCATCAGGGCACGCGAAAGAGGAAGCAAGGAGAGTGACAATGCTTAAGAAACTCGTCGCGACCGCGATTGTCGGTATGACCGCGGTCCCCGTCCACGCCGAGACATACGGCGTTCTGATGAAGACACTGTCGAACCCGTTCTGGGGCGCTATGGAACTTGGCGTGCGCGAAGGCGCGCAGACCGCTGGCGTCGATTACTACCTGCAGGCTGTCGAAAGCGATCAGGCGGCGGAACCCCAGCTGAACGTCTGCAACACCATGCTCGAGCGCCAGCCCGATGCCATGATCACCGCTGCCATCAACTCCACGATCCTGTTACCCTGTCTGAAACGCGCCAATGAGGCGGGAATTCCGGTTGTTGACCTTGACGGTAACCTCGACCACGCGATCGCCGCTGACGCCGGTGTCGAAATCGCGTTTTCGATCGGATCCGACAACGTTGCCGCCGGCGCCCAGGGCGCCGAGTGGCTGGTCGGCCAGCTTGGCGCCGACGCGAGCGGTCCCGTGCTGGTCATCGAGGGGCTCTCGGGCAATATCACCGGACAGAAACGCGCGCGCGGCTTCGCGGACAGGCTGGCGGCCCTGGCCCCGGGTCTTGAGGTCGTCGCCTCCCTTCCGGGTGACTGGGACCGCGGCAAAGCGGCCAACATCACCAATGACATCCTGACCTCCAACCCGGATCTCGTCGCGGTCTTCGCGGCGAACGACGGCATGGCGCTTGGTGCCGTCGAGACGGTGTACGCCGCCGGTCTGCAGGAACAGGTCACGGTGATCGGAGTTGACGGCAATTCCGACGCGGTGAAATCGATCAAGGCGGGCCGCCTTAACGCGTCGGTCGCGCAGCTGCCCTATCTCGTGGGCAAGCAGGCTGTCGAGATGGTGAAGGCGCTGAAGGAGGGCACGCCCCCGGAAGGTGACTGGATCTACGTACCGACCCTCGTCCTTACCAAGGAGGTCCTCGAGTCCGGTACCGAACCGATGCTTGAGTACGTGAAGTGACGCAACCGCCCGGGCCGGCGTCGGCCGGCCCGGGCGCCCGGAACCCTCCCATGCTGAAATTTCTCGAGCGCACCCATATTCGGATCGAGTCCCTCGCCGTGCTCGCGGGCCTCATCGTGATAATGGCCGTGTTCTCTCCCACGACCGGAAGCGGCACCCGGGTCTTCCTCACCGCCAACAATTTTTTCAACATAATCCTCGCTACGGCGACGTTCGGAATTCTGGCGATCGGCGCGACTTTCGTCATCGCCGCCGCGGGAATCGACCTCTCGCTCGGATCGGTGCTGGGACTGGCTTCGGTCACTGGCGCCGCGCTTGTCGTCACGCTCGAGATGCCATGGTATTTCGCGATCGTCGGGGCTCTGGCGGCGGGAACGGCGGCCGGCGCGGTGAACGGATTCATCGTAACGCGCGGACGGGTGCCCGCGTTCATCGTAACGCTTGGCATGCTGGGAATCGCCCGCGGCCTGGCGTTGATCATTTCCAGCGGGCGCGGCATCTACGGTCTTCCGGACGAGGTCCTGTTCCTCGGCCAGGCCCGCCCGTGGGGCGTGCCGACACCGGTGTTCATTCTCGCCGCGGTGGCGCTTGTCTCGCATTACGTTCTCGCGCACACCCCGTTCGGCCATCACACGCTGGCCCTGGGCGACAACGAAAGCGCGGCGCGTGCCACGGGCGTCAATGTCCGCCGGCAGCGGATGCTGCTGTACATGATCTCGGGACTGATGGCCGGCATCGCGGGGCTGATCTTCACGGCGCGGGTCAACACCGGCGATCCGACCGCCGGCCTGAACTACGAACTGCTGGCCATCACCGCCGCGATCATCGGCGGCACCAACCTTTTCGGCGGTCGCGGCTCCATTCTGGGAACGATGATCGGCGCCCTGATCATGGGAGTCCTCCAGAACGGCCTGAACCTTATGGCCGTGCAGGCGTACTACCAGCAGATGGCGATCGGGGCGGTGCTCATCGCCGCCGTCTGGCTCGACCAGGTCCGCAGCAGGGGGAGACAGGCGCATTGAGCATCCTTGAACTGTCCGGGGTCGAGAAAAATTTCGGCGCGGTGCGGGTGCTGAACGGTGTGGATCTCAATGTCTCCGCCGGAGAGGTCGTCGGCCTCGTCGGCGACAACGGCGCCGGGAAATCAACGCTCATGAAATCGATCACCGGCGTCTATTCGATCGATCGGGGCAAAGTGGCGTTCGACGGCAAGGACATCACCGGATCCGAACCGGGAGCGCGGCGTGACCTCGGCATAGAGATGATCTATCAGGATCTGGCGCTGGCGCCGCAGCAGGACGTCGCCAATAACATCTTTCTCGGCCGCGAGCCAACAAAGCGTCTCTTCGGGATATTTCCCTCCTTCGTCGATAAATCCAGAATTGACGCTGAGGCCCGGCTGATGCTCGATCGACTCGGCGTTCATGTTCCCGGAATAGACATTCCCGTCGGCATGCTTTCCGGCGGGCAGCAGCAGACCATAGCCATCGCCCGGGCATTGACTTTCAGGCCCAAGCTCGTGATCATGGATGAACCGACCGCGGCGCTCGCCGTGCGTGAGGTCGAAAGCGTTCTGAAACTGATCGGACAGATGAAAGAGGACGGCATCGCGACGATTCTCATCAGCCATCGACTGAACGATGTCTTCGAGGCGTGTGGACGGATCGTGGTTCTGCGCAGGGGCGATGTGATCGCCGACCTCAACCGGAGCGAAACGGATATGTCCGAAGTCGTCTCCTACATTGTCGGCGCCAACGGATAGGAAACGGATATGTCCGCACTAGGCGTTCATTCCCTGGCGTTCATGCCTCTGTGGGATCCGAATGGGGCGCGGAGCCTCCTGCCCGGCCTTCTGGAACATGGAATCGGAGTGATCGAGACTCCGTTGCTCGATCCCGCCAGCTACGATTCCGAAGGGACGCGCGCGCTGGCCGAGAGCCACGGGATAGAGATCGTCTGTTCCCTCGGGCTGCCGGAGGATCTGGACGTTCTGCACCGAACCCAGGAGGCGGCGGACTATCTTGAGTTGGTGATGGGGGTCGCGCGGAAAGCGGGTGCCGAGCGACTCTCGGGCGTCACGTATGGTACGATCGGCAAGACCTCCAAGGCACCTCCCACCGACGCGGAGCGCGACGCCGTCTGCCGACTTGTCGAAAGCGCCGCGCGAAAGGCGCGTGACCTGAACATGCGGCTGGGGCTGGAGCCCTGCAATCGCTACGAGACCCATCTTCTGAACACCGCGCGCCAGACCGCCGAAGTCATTGAACGCGTCGGAGCCGACAACGTCTTCATCCATCTTGACACATACCATATGAACATCGAGGAGGCTGGCATGGCGGCCGGCTTCGCCGATGCGGGCGAGCATCTCGGCTACGTCCATTTGTCCGAGTCAAACCGCGGCGTGCCGGGACGGGGCACCATCGACTGGAAGGGCGCGCTCGAGGGTCTGAAAGCGGTCGGTTATGACGGCGTCATGACGCTGGAGAGTTTTGTCTATCTGGCGCCGGAGATCGCGTCCGGCCTCGCGGTATGGCGACCCGTGGCCGACCGGGCGGAGGACGTCATCGAAGTGGGGATTCCGTTCATCAGGGACAGGGCCGTGGAGGCCGGTCTGCTGACCGGGCCGTAGGCCGCCGGCAGACGAAACCGCCGGGCGTCGGCCGCGGTCTCGCGGACATCCGCCGGGCGAATTCGCTCATACCGCGTCCACCCGTCCGAAGTCCGGTGCCTTGGTATCCTGGCCCGCCTCGATGATCCCGCGCCTGATCGCGCGGGTTCGCTTGAAGTAGTCGAACAACCGGTCGCCGTCGCCGGTGCGTATCGCGCGCTGGAGAGCGAACAGTTCCTCGGTGAACCGTCCAAGGACTTCCAGCGTGGCGCCTCTGTTCGCGAGGAAGACATCGCGCCACATCGTGGGATCGCTGGCGGCGATTCGGGTGAAGTCGCGGAACCCGGCCGCGGAATAGTTGACCACTTCGGTGTCGGTCACGCGCTTTAGGTCATCCGCGACACCGACCATCGTGTAGGCGATCAGGTGGGGCGCATGGCTGGTCACGGCCAGAACCAGATCATGGTGGTCGGCCTCCATTTCATCGACGTTGGCGCCCATGGCTTCCCATAGGGACCGCAGACGGCGGAGCGCGTCGGGGTCGGTGCCCTCATCCGGGATTAACAGGCACCAGCGGTTCTCGAACAGGGAAGCGAAACCGGAGCGGGGACCGCTCTGCTCGGTTCCCGCCAGGGGATGGCCGGGAATGAAATGGACATGTTGCGGAATGAACGGCCTGACCTGCTCGATGACATGCCGTTTGACCGATCCCACATCGGTGACCGTAGCGCTCCGCATCAGGTTTGGACCGATCCGTCGCGCCACACCGCCCATCGCTCCGACGGGCACCGCCAGCACCACCAGATCGGCCTCTATGACGGCGTCCTCCGCCGTATCCACCACCCGGTCGCAGAAGCCGATGTCCCTCGCGGTTTCCCGTGTCTCGGCGGATCGTGAGGTCCCGACGATTTCTTTGGCCAAACCGCCGCGGCGCATCGCGCGCGCCATGGAGCCGGCTATAAGGCCCAGCCCGATCAGGGCCACCCGTTCATAGATCACGCTCATTGACGATCCTTCCTGAACGCGCGTACGGTCTCGGCGACGCGCCGGCACGATGTCTCGTTCCCCACGGTGATCCGCAGGCATTCGGGAAGGCCGTAATTGCCGACCTTTCGCACGATCAGGCCGTTGTCGTTGAGCCGGGCGTTGCAGGCGTCCGCCTCCTCGGCGTCAGCGAAGCGCGCGAGTATGAAATTCGCGTGGGACCTGTCGGATGGAATGCCCTCAGTGGCGAGCGCGCCCGCGAGCCATTCGCGCCAGCGCGTGTTTTCCTCGACGCACTTTCCGGCGAATTCGCGATCCCGCAATGCGGCCTCGGCCGCGGCCAGCTGCCCGGTTCCCAGATTGAATGGAGCCCTTATCCGGCCCAGGACATCAATGACGTCCCGATGGCCGTAGCCCCACCCGACCCTGAGACCGCCAAGTCCATATAGTTTCGAGAACGTGCGGGTCATGAAAACGCGATCGTGCGAACGGGCGAGTCCGGCCCCTCCGTCGAACCCGTTGACATACTCCGCATAGGCGCCGTCGAGCACAAGCATCGCGTTTCGGGGCATCCCGTTAACCAGGCGCGACAGTTCCCCGTCATCGATCATCGTTCCCGTGGGATTGTTGGGATTCGCGATGAACACAAGTCGGGTGCGCCTGGAGCAGGCGTCCAGAAGGGCGTCGACATCCGTTACCCGGTGACTTTCCCTTACGGCGATTGGCGTCGCGCCGGAGGCGAGAGCCGAGATGCGATACATCAGGAACCCGTGTTCGGTGTGGAGCACCTCATCGCCGGGTCCTGCATAGGCATGGCAAAGCAGACCTATGATCTCGTCGGAACCGGCCCCGCAGATGATCCGGTCAGGTTCCAGGGCATGCAGGTCTCCGATGGCCGTGCGCAGCGCGTGATGGTCCGATGGGGGATAACGGTGCAGGTTTTGCGCGGCGATGCGGTATGCGTCGACGGCATATGGCGAGGCTCCAAACGGATTTTCGTTTGACGACAGCTTTACCGCTTCATCCCGCCCGGGCAGCGACGACCGCCCGCCCACGTATGGGTCGATCGCCATGATTCCCGATTTTGGGACGATCACTGTAGCCATCCGGTTCCTCGCACTGTGATCGCCTTCTACCCATCGCGGGAACGGTTGACCAGACGCGGGGTATCGAAACCGGCCGTAGAATGCGTTCCCGCGGCGGAACTGCGGGACGGTATTACGCCGGGAGACTCGCGGATGTCCTGCCCTCGACCCTTTCACCGCCTCCGTGTCGCCAACCTGACTGAACTCGCCCGGAAACGCCCGCGGCCGGGTTACCGAAGGCGATTGTATACCCCCGTAAAATCAGTCCGAATACCGCTTTGGGTCCGTGAGTACCTGAGAACGGCCCTTGCTCGGTAAAGAGTCCGGATCAATATCGGGGCATGAGCGACGCGCCGGACATCCACGCGCTTTCGGAGCGCGTGAACACGCATCAAGCGGCATACGAAACCGCTCTGGAACGTATGGAGCGCAGGGCGGAAGCCCGTGACAAAGCCAGTCTGTGGCGGCTGATCGTGTTGCTCGCCATTGGATTTGGTGTGTCCACGACCGTTTTAGGGCTCATTTTGAGCTAGGTCGATATCGGAATGGGCCAGGCGATATCCGTAATCCCTTGCGTAGAGGCGAATGCCCTTGTGCGGGCATGTCCTCTAGGCGCGAAAGATAACCCGATATCCCGGAACGGGTTCATATGAACCAGCATCCCAATTATGGGCATTTACCATCTGGATCAATTTTCTCCGGAGATTCTGTTCAGAAGTCCCGCCAAGTTTCCTGTGTCGTTCTTCTGACCACCCCTAAAAACTCCAGCCAGTGCCGCGATCGTGATTGCGGTGATGGCAACTATCGGAGTCACGGCCAGCAACACGAACAAACGGTCTTCCGAGGGGTTTTCCGTAAGAAGTGTAAAGACACGCCACTCAACATAGAACAGAAGCGCCGTAACGGCCATCGCCAGCCAAATCGTAATCCGACGCATCAAAAAAGTCTGTATGAGAAGTCGAACCTGGGCTTCCCGGAGGGTTCTGCTTTTAAGAGAAGATTCTTCCAGTTCTTCCGGATTCTGCTCTGGAAGAAAATTAGGTTCTTCCGATATTTCGTGTCCGGTTTAGCATGGATCGGTAATGCGAACCTGTCAACTTATTTGGAATCGCCTGATATCGTACGCCGGGCTGGTACGTTCTGTCCCAAGGTCCGCCGATCGCGTGAGTGAGGTCAGAAAGTTGCAGGGCCGACCTGCTTTTGTAGCGATTCCAGACTTCTTCTAAAAGCTTCTTGGTCTTAGAGTCAAGGCTCAACTTCCAATTTTCACGGGGAAACCTGGAGACGGAGGCCGTTCCCGCTCCCTTGAC
>JAPOUP010000061.1 GCA_026708635.1 Rhodobacter sp. | reverse complement strand
ATCCCCCATTGTGGGAAGGATTAGCCTGTGTCAAGTAATGTATATAAGTCCCATACCGTTCGCCTTGGTCGGCTTCCTTCGACCGAAATCAGTGAGTCGTCGCGCCTGCCAGATTATCTTCCACCTGAGGCGTTGCGCCGGGAGCAGCCGTTTCCTCCTCAACCTCATCAATCTGAATCGGTTCCGGCTGACGCACCAGCGCGGCATCAAGGACCTGTCGGACGGTTTCGACCTGAATGATGTTTAGACCCTCTTTGACGTTATCCGGGATCTCCGCCAGATCCTTACCGTTTTCTTGGGGAATCAACACCGTTCCAATTCCTCCGCGGAGCGCCGCGAGAAGCTTCTCCTTCAGCCCGCCGATCGGAAGTACATGACCACGCAGGGTCACTTCACCTGTCATCGCGATATCCTTGTGCACGGGAATCTGCGTCAGCACCGACACGATGGCGGTAACCATCGCGATACCGGCGGAAGGCCCGTCTTTAGGTGTGGCGCCTTCCGGCACGTGGACATGAATGTCGACCAGGTCAAATGTCTCCGGTTTCAAACCTATCGAGGTGGATATGGCGCGAACGTAGGACGACGCGGCCTCAATCGACTCCTTCATCACATCGCCAAGTTTTCCGGTGGTCTTCATCCGCCCCTTGCCTGGAAGACGGAGCGCCTCGACGGAAAGAAGATCTCCGCCGACAGAGGTCCAGGCAAGCCCGGTGGCAACCCCTATCTGATCGTCACTCTCAGCAAGTCCATACCGATATTTCTCGACACCAAGAAATTCCTCAAGCCGCTCCGGAGTTATCTCAATCGACTTGGCTTCCTTCTTGACGATCCGAGTGACGGCCTTCCGCGCCAGCTTGGCGATATTCCGTTCGAGATTCCGGACACCCGCCTCCCTGGTGTAGGTCCGGATAATATGCCGAAGTCCCGCGTCCGTCAGATTGAACTCGCCGGTTCTCAAAGCATGATTCTTGGTCTGTTTCGGAATCAGGTGCTGCTTCGCGATCTCGGTCTTCTCGTCTTCCGTGTAGCCCGCAAGCGGTATGATCTCCATACGGTCGATCAGCGGTTCAGGCATCACATAGCTGTTGGCTGTAGTCAGGAACAGGACATCGCTCAGATCGTATTCCACCTCCAGATAATGATCGACGAATGTCGAGTTCTGCTCCGGATCAAGCACCTCAAGCATTGCCGACGCCGGATCCCCGCGGAAATCCCGCCCCATCTTGTCAATCTCGTCGAGCAATACCAAAGGATTCGTGGTTTTCGCCTTCTTCATTGCCTGGACCAGCCTTCCGGGCATTGAGCCAATGTAGGTGCGGCGATGCCCTCGGATCTCCGCTTCGTCCCGGATCCCACCGAGCGAAATTCGAATGAACTCCCTACCGGTGGCGCGCGCGACCGACCGGCCAAGCGATGTCTTTCCGACTCCCGGGGGACCCACAAGGCACAGGATCGGTCCCTTGAGTTTCGCGGAGCGTTTCTGTACCGCAAGAAACTCCACGATCCGCTCCTTGACCTTTTCAAGGCCATAATGATCGTCATCGAGAACCTTCTGCGCCCGGTCCAGATTCTTCTTGACTCGCGATTTGACGCCCCAGGGTATCGAGACGATCCAGTCAAGATAGTTACGCACCACGGTCGCCTCCGAACTCATCGGCGGCATGTGCTTGAGCTTCCTGAGTTCCGCGCCGACCTTTTCCCGGGCTTCGTCCGATAGTTTGATCTCGCTGATTTTCTTCTCTAGTTCAGCAAGTTCGCCTTCACCCTCCTCCCCATCCGCCAGTTCCTTCTGGATGGCCTTCATCTGCTCGTTGAGATAATATTCACGCTGCGTCCGCTCCATCTGCGACTTCACGCGTGTCTTGATTTTCTTCTCGACCTTAAGGACATTCATCTCTCCCTGCATAAGGCCGTAGATCTTTTCCAGCCTCTCCGTGATGGAGAGCGTCTCTAGCAAATCCTGCTTCTGCTCTACCGACACACCTAGATGTCCCGCCACCAGATCGGCGAGTTTCTGTGGCTCGCGGGTCTCAGCGACCGATCCAAACGCTTCTTCGGGAATGTTTTTCCGTGTCTTGGCGTAACGTTCAAAACCCTCGCTTACTGACTTAACCAGCGCCGCCCGCACGGAGGCATCACCTTCCTGCTCTTCGAGAACCTCCGCGCGGGCCTCGAAGAATCCGCTGTTATCCAGATAGTCGATGGTCTTGACACGCTTCAGACCTTCGACAAGTACCTTAACGGTACCATCCGGCAATTTCAGCAGGTGCAGCACGTTTGCCAGAACGCCAACCCTGTAAATGCCGTCGGCCTCTGGGTCGTCCGCACTGGGGTCGATCTGGCTCGCAAGCAGGATCTGCCTGTCTTCGTTCATGACTGCATCAAGCGCCCGAACCGACTTTTCGCGGCCAACGAAGAGCGGCACGATCATATGCGGAAAGACGACGATATCCCGCAGCGGCAGAACGGGATAGGATGGACTTGAACGCTTTTTCATGCTTTTGTTCCGGTCTCTGGAAGGTCAGGCTCCGCGCTGTCATCGCGAAAGCGCTAGCCCGTTTGGATGTCCTGTTCAGCAAATTGGGGTAACCGGGCATACTTTTCAAGTCCGGCTCCGCGATGGCCGTCCACCGCAGGACGCCGAGGCCACCGGCCATCGCATATCGCTTCGGGACACGCCCGCGGACGTCGGACAAACCAGTTCACAGCGGCTCGATGTCTCCCTCCGACCGCATCGAATGAAACGCCGCTTGCCACTCCGCGAACCTTCCTTCGGAGATCGCGCGACGCATACCGTCCATCAGTTCCTGAAAATAATGAATGTTATGCCACGTCAACAGCATCGAGCCGATGATCTCACCGGAACGGACCACGTGATGGAGGTAAGCGCGCGAATAACATCGGCAGGCCGGGCAACCGCATTCCCCGTCAAGGGGACGCGGATCGTCGGCATGACGCGCGTTCCTGATGTTCACCTGCCCCCGGCGGGTGAACGCCTGGCCGGTTCTTCCGGACCTGGACGGAAGAACGCAGTCCATCATGTCAATCCCCCTCTTCACGGCACCCACGATATCATCCGGCTTCCCCACACCCATCAGGTAGCGCGGCCTTTCCGCCGGAAGCATCTCGGGAACGTGATCAAGAACACCGAACATAGCATCCTGACCTTCGCCCACGGCAAGCCCTCCAACCGCGTAACCGTCAAAACCTATGGCCCGCAGAGATCGGGCGCTCTCCTTTCTGAGGTCGATTTCCAGTCCTCCTTGCTGGATGCCGAAAATCGCCCGGGCCGGCCTGTCACCGAACGCCTCTCGGGAGCGCGCGGCCCAGCGCATGGACAGCAGCATGCTTTCCTCGATCCGGACGCGGCTTGCGGGCAGGGCGGGACATTCGTCGAACGCCATCAGAATGTCCGAACCAAGCGACAGCTGGATACCGATCGATCGTTCTGGCGTGATTTCATGCGTGGAACCGTCAATATGGCTACGAAACGTCACTCCCCGCTCAGTCAGTCGCCGCAGGCCCGCCAGACTCATGACCTGAAACCCGCCGCTATCGGTCAGGATCGGCCCGGGCCAATTCATGAAACGGTGCAGACCGCCCAGACGTTCGATACGCTCCGCCCCGGGCCGAAGCATCAGGTGATAGGTGTTTCCGAGCACGATATCCGCGCCCGTGGCGCACACCGACTCCGGCATCATGGCCTTCACGGTGCCCGCCGTCCCCACCGGCATGAAGGCAGGCGTGCGGACATTGCCCCTGGGTGTTGAAAGCACCCCTGTCCGGGCCTCTCCGTCAGTAGCCAGGAGATCGAACCGATACCGTTCAGCCATACGTCGGCATTCACAGATCGACGGACGGTTGTCCAGTACGGGGCAGCCGGTAGGTTTAGCCCAACTTTTGACTTCCGCGTCTTCCAGTCCATTGTTCCGGACCGGTCCGGTCCGGCTGCCGCGCATATTGTCAGCAGCGGAACGACGAGCCGGACAATCGGCAGCTCACGAGGCGGTTCAAGCCCCCTTCAAATTGCCCGCAGGAATGTCCGCCCGAAACAAATCCGCCCCGCACACCCGAGCGCTCTGGACGTTTGCCGACCCATTCCTTATATCTTCTGTCAGGATTGATTGAGGACACAATGGAAACCAGAACTCCGGAGAGACTGGAAGGTACGCCTCTTATCAGGCCATCAACCACGGACCATCCATTGTATGACGGCGTGGTGGAGGCCTGCAGGTCAGTCTACGATCCCGAGATTCCGGTCAATATCTACGATCTCGGGCTAGTTTACACGGTCGATATCAACCATGAGAACGAGGTGCGGATCACCATGACATTGACGGCTCCAGGCTGTCCGGTCGCGGGTGAGATGCCGGGCTGGGTCGCCGATGCGGTCGAACCCCTGCCGGGGGTAAAGCAGGTTGACGTTGAACTGACCTGGGATCCTCCATGGGGAATGGAAATGATGTCTGACGAAGCGCGGCTGGAACTGGGATTCATGTGATGTTCGCAGTTCCGGGCAAACAGGCGGTAACACTTACTGCCGCGGCAACCAGACAGGTTACCAGACTCATGGCCGATAAGGATGTGAAGGGTCTTAGGATCGGCGTCAGGAAAGGTGGTTGCGCCGGCATGGAATACACCATGGATAGCGTATCCGAGATAGATCCGAACGACGAGGTGGTGGAGCAGGACGGTGCCGTGGTGATGATTGCGCCAATGGCGCAGATGTTCCTGTTCGGAACGGAAATCGATTACCGCGTCTCGCTGCTGGAATCCGGCTTTACCTTCCGCAACCCAAACGTAGTGGATTCGTGCGGTTGCGGAGAATCGATCAAATTCAAAGGTATCGACGAATTGGCCGCGGAGAGAGACGGGCGGTGAGTCCAGGCTCCACTGACGTGGAATTCGCCCGCGGGCCGTTTTTAGGCGGCGAGCGGGCAGGAAAAACGCAAGAGCTACAGGACTTTCGAACTCCCTTCGCTTTCCTTCAGACGCCCCTACGGCAAACGCTCAATATGACCCGCAGCATACATTGTCTCGGTCCCGACCGGGGCATACTACCTTTTCATGAGTCCATGGTAGGATTCAACTTTCGATAAATCCCAATCTGTTCAGCCTATGCATTGGCATTGATGGAAAGGCATGGCGCAATTAAAGGTGGCTGACTCGCGACCCGGCGAGACATCACCGCCCTTGCCCGGAATCCACGCCCACGCTAGAAGTGCGCCATGCCTGTCGAAACCCGCGACATCCATCCGCTCCTGCGAGGGGCACCGGGAACAACGGAGTTCCATAAGCTGCGCAAGCGAATCGTGCGGGAAACGAGGGAGGCAATCGAACGTTACGGAATGGTCGAGCGCGGCGCGCGCTGGCTCGTCTGTCTCTCGGGCGGCAAGGACAGCTATACAATGCTGGCCGTGCTGCACGAACTGAAGTGGCGCGGACTTCTGCCGGTCGATTTACTCGCATGCAATCTTGACCAAGGCCAACCCGGATTCCCCGCGACGGTGCTACCGGAATTCCTCGAACAGGTTGGAGTCGCCTACCGAATCGAGTATCGAAACACCTATTCCGTGGTGACGGCCAAAGTACCGGCGGGCAAAACCTATTGTGCGCTCTGCTCGCGACTGCGTCGGGGAATTCTCTACGGAATCGCGCGCGAGGAAGGCTGCAGCGCCGTCGTGCTGGGCCATCATCGTGACGATATTCTGGAAACCTTCATTCTAAACCTGTTTCATGGAGCTCGTCTGGCTACCATGCCTCCCAAACTGGTCAATGAAGACGGTGATCTGTTTGTATATCGCCCACTCGCGCACGTAGCGGAAGCCGACTGCGATCGGTTCGTCAGGGCAATGAAGTATCCTATCATTCCCTGCGACCTCTGTGGCAGCCAGAAAGGACTGGAACGCCCGAAGGTCAAAGCGATGCTGGATCAATGGGAAGCCAGTTATCCAGGGCGTAGGCAGAAGCTGTTCCGTGCGCTGATGAATGCTCGCCCTTCGCGCCTCCTCGACCCCGGGCTCTTCGATTTCGCGGGCTTGACACGGACGGCCACCGGCTTCTCACCGGCCGATAACGGGCCAATCTGACCAAACAGGGCAAACCCGCGCCTCGGTCATGGCCCGAACACGTTACGCGGCCCGCAAAGATCCGCCTCTCGGCTCGCGCGCGGTCTGGCTTTGCCCTTGACCTTTTGAGATATGGACTGTTGAACCTCCCCTGATCATTGGTAGCGAACCGACGGTGTCCGTATGGACGATCAGAACAAGAACCTAATCATGGCCACGGCCCTGAGCTTCATGGTTATCCTGGTCTGGTTCATCCTCTTTCCACCGGAGGAGCCACCCGCTGAACGGGAATCCGTCGAAGTCCCCCGGGCGGAGACGCCGACCGCCCAAACCGCGGAAGCCACCGATGATACGGCTAGGACAGCGCCCGAAATCGGAACGGCCATTTCGCCCGAATCCCCCCGCATTCCGATCCGGACGGACAGGCTGGAGGGTTCGATCGCCCTGAAAGGCGGTCGCATCGATCATCTGAACCTTAAGGACTATCGCGCCAACCTCGCCGAGGAGAGCGATCTTGTCTCACTTCTGAAACCCGCGGAAACCGAAGCCGCCCAACTAGCGGTGTTCGGCTGGGCACCCGGTGGCGACCTCGACTGGGATGACGTTCCCGGTGCGCAAACACCCTGGTCGGCTCCGACGGGAGCGGTGCTCACCACCGACAGTCCACTGGTGCTGGCATGGACCAATGAGAAAGGGGTCACATACACGCGCACCATATCGATCGACGAGGATTTTCTGTTTACTGTCACCCAAAGCGTGCGGAACGGCAGTAACACCGATATTCGGCTGGCGCCCTATGGAATGCTGCGCCGCTATGGCGAACCGCAGGATCTGACCGGCTTTTTCATCATCCAGGAGGGTCCGATCCGCCAGTCGGGCGAGGAGATGAGCGAATTCAGTTATGGCGACCTGCGCGATTTCGACCGCGACGAACGCTGGGGGGCCCATTCCGAAGTCCTGGAGATTGCGGCAAACGGTTGGCTGGGCTTCACCGACCACTATTGGATGACCACCCTAGTGCCACCAAACGAGGCGTCGTTCACCTCGGTCCTGAAATATGACGCGAATCTGGACGTATACACCGCCGAGGCCCGCTATCCGACCATCACACTGTCAGCGGGCGAGGCGGCGGACGTCACGACACGACTGTTCGCGGGAGCGAAGGAATGGGAAACGATCCGCGCCTACGAGCGGCAGAACGGTATCCACCGTTTCATCGACTCAATAGACTGGGGCTGGTTTTTCTTCCTGACCAAGCCGATATTCGCGGTGCTGCACTGGCTGAACGTACTGATCGGCAACATGGGCTGGGCCATCATCGGCCTGACGCTCATCATTAAGGCGGTGCTCTTCCCTCTCGCTTTCAAATCCTATGTTTCGATGGCGAAGATGAAAGAGCTGCAACCCGAAATGGTCAAGATTAAGGAGCGTGTGGGAGACGACCGTCAGCAGATGCAGCAGGAAATGATGGCCCTCTACAAGAAAGAGAAGGTCAATCCGGCTTCGGGCTGCCTCCCCATTCTTCTTCAGATCCCGATTTTCTTCTCTCTCTACAAGGTCATTTTCGTCACTATCGAGCTTCGCCATGCCCCCTGGCTTGGCTGGATCCGGGATCTCTCGGCACCTGATCCCTCGTCAATACTGAACCTGTTCGGTCTCCTGCCCTATTCGACGCCCGATCAGGGATCCATATTTTTCATCTTCTCGCTTGGGGTATTGCCAATCCTGCTCGGAATTTCCATGTGGCTCCAGCAAAAGCTGAATCCGGCTCCCACCGATCCCACACAGGCGATGATTTTCGCCTGGATGCCGTGGGTGTTCATGTTCATGCTGGGCACCTTTGCCAGCGGGTTGATCATCTATTGGATCGCGAACAACATGATCACGTTCGCACAGCAGTATCTAATAATGAGAAGCCAGGGCTACCGGCCGGACGTCTTCGGCAACATCATCGCAGGCTTCAGGCGAAAGCCGAAGACCGAGGAAAAATGAATGGCTTCATAGCGGAGATCTGGCGCTATCCGGTTAAGGGTCACGGGCGGGAGGAGTTGGAGCGCATTCAGTTGACGAAAGGCGAATGTATCCCATGGGACCGTCGCTGGGCGGTCCTGCACGAGGCCGCGGAATTTGACGACGCGAATCCCGAGTGGAAACCCTGCGCGAATTTCTCGAGGGCCTGCAAGGCGCCGCTTCTGCAGGCCGTAGCGGCCAGATCCGATGTCGTCAGAAATCGGATAGCCTTCAGTCACCCAAGACTTGACGATCTGACGGTCGATCCTGACGACAGGCGCGATGCGGACCGTTTCATAGACTGGGTTCGGCCGCTCAGTCCGGCCGACAGAGCCTTTCCCGAGCGCCTCGTTCAGGTGCCGGGAAGGGGAATGACGGATACGGACTATCCCTCCGTTTCAATTATCAATCTCGCCAGCCACACCGAGGTCTCGCGGAAAGTCGGCCGCGAAATCTCCCATCTCCGCTGGCGCGGGAATATCGTGCTCGACGGCCTGGATCCGTGGGAGGAGACACGCTGGCCAGGCCTCAGGCTGGTCGCTGGTCAGGCCGAACTTGAAATCGTCGAACCCACCGTCCGGTGCATGGCAACCGCCGCGAGCACACGTACCGGTCTTCGCGACGCCGATGTTCTCGGTGCGCTACAGGCCGGATGGGCGCACACGAGTATGGGCGTCTACGCAACGGTGACCAAAACCGGCGAACTGCGCCGGGGTGATAGAATTGAACCCGTCTGATGCAGATTGATTTCCCGGTAACCAAAATCGAGGATCCCGCACGGCTTGAGGCGGGTCGACGGCTGTTCTCGAAGACGGCCACGTTCGTCACCGGAGCCGCCACATTGCAGGGCCTGCCACACGCCGATCGGACCGAGATCTGTTTCGCGGGAAGGTCGAATGCAGGAAAGTCATCCCTCATCAACGCATTGACCGGTCGAAGATCCCTCGCGCGGACATCGAACACTCCGGGCCGAACACAACAGATCAATTTCTTTGACCTTGATGGACGGATCAATCTGGTCGATCTCCCCGGTTATGGCTTCGCCCGGGCACCGATTGAGGCCGTCGAGCGGTGGAACCGGCTTCAGAGAGCCTTCCTGGCCGGGCGCCCCAATCTGCGGCGAGCTTTCGTCCTGCTCGATGCGCGGCATGGCGTGAAGAAAGCGGATGAGGAGATCATGCGGCTTCTGGACAGATCAGCCCTCACATTCCAGGCCGTGCTGACAAAAACGGACAAGGTCAGGCATGACGCACTTGGAGGCATCCTGGACAACGTACGCAACGAACTTGGCCGACATCCCGCGTCATTTCCCGGCATCGTGCTCACGTCCGCCGAAAAAGGCGATGGAATCGAGATCCTTCGCGCCGTTATCGCCGACATTGAATAGGGCCAACACAGCCGCTAGAAGCCACGAGACCTGAATTTTCCGCCCGGAAAGACATGCGATGAACCAGGACTGGTCCGCGACCGCGCGAACGCTGAACAAAGCCCTGCCCTACCTGCAGCGCTATGACGGGGCCACCGTGGTCATAAAGTTCGGCGGTAACGCAATGGGTGATGACGTGGCGATGCGGAGTTTCGCCCGCGATATCGTGCTGATGGAGCAGGTAGGCATCAAGCCGGTGGTCGTCCATGGCGGCGGCCCCATGATCGACGAACAGCTCGCGCGTCTCGATATACAATCGGAGTTCGTCGGCGGGAAACGGGTGACTGGCGCGGCCGCCGTCGAAGTCGTCGAGATGGTGCTGTCAGGCCGTGTGGGCAAACGGATCGTACAGGCGATCAATGCCGAGGGCGGGCGGGCGGTGGGCCTGTCCGGCAAGGATGCCAGCCTGATGGTCTGCACTCAAGCCGATCCCGAACTGGGCTTCGTCGGCAGACCGTCGGAGATTGACCCGACCATCCTGCGCAATCTAGGAGATGCTGGAGTAATTCCCGTAATCGCGCCGATTGGCATGGGGCATGAAGGCGAGACGTACAACGTCAACGGGGATACAGCCGCGGGAGCGATCGCGGCCGCTCTCA
>JAPOUP010000195.1 GCA_026708635.1 Rhodobacter sp. | reverse complement strand
GCCTGATCGGCGAATCGCGGAGCGGGCCCGTCTTGATCGAGGTCCGTCAAAGATACCCGACATGTATTCCGTGGACCTTCAGCCACGCAGGATGTGAGTTGGGACAGAGGCGGAGCCGTTCCGCGAGGCCGGAGAGTTAGGACCGGAGTTAATCACGTTCCTTGGATCCGGGAAAAGGGCGCTCAAAGAACGGGACGCTCGCCGCCGACGGGGCTGTTCAGGTCGCCCGAATCGGCGCGACCTTAAGCCCTCGGGACTGGCCTTCGATGTTCCGGACTTCCAGCCGTGCGCTGATATCTCTTAGAAGTTGCGACGGTAGGGCGCCTTCAGGCCCGATCAGCTTGGGGTCGAACATGCCGGCAATGATGCGCGCCGCAGGTTCCACCTGACCGGTCGCGCGTTCAGTCCAACCGTCGACCCGCGACTGTCGGCTCGAGTCGTTCGGATCGGACATGTCCGCCTCCCACGACCGGCGACCGGGCATGCCGACGGTAGTCTCGAAGTCTGGAGCTTGGGCCGTGGCGCGTTGTAGGGAAACAGCGCTCCCGACAGGCATGCGTTGCCATGGGCGCCTCGATAGGGCGGGCCGTTCAGGTCCGCGCCGCCGCCCAGGCCGTAACCGATATTGAGAAGGAAGAGCGTTTTGACGCCGTGGTTACCGAACAGGAATTCGCCGAGCGCGACCGCTGTTCCGTCGTTCTCAAGGAAGATATCCCAATCGGATTGTCCCTGGATCGCCTCCTTTAACGAGTTCCCGTCCAGCTTCATGTAGCTCTCATGAGCCTTCAGGTATTTTCCGACCGATCCGAAGTTAGCCGGAAGGCAAGGCCCGACCCCGGCGAAAGAACTTCCCTTAAGCCCGGGATCGTTCAGGAAATCACGGGTGGTTTCCCGGACGGTGCCAAAGATCAGTTCCGCGGACGCCGGGGTGAGGGGAATCGATCTATGACCGGAAACCTGTCCGTTAAGGTTAACCAGCACGGCTTCGATGCCGTCAGCCAGCGTGTATTTCTCCGGCGTCTGAATGAGTTCGGAATTCCAAAGTCTGCTGAGCGACGACCGCAACCCGCCGCCTTTCCCGAATGCGATTCGCCGTTCAGACTGGCGGTCGTCAAGCGCGAAGCGGTTGATGCCGCAATTGCAGGTCAACGCTCCAGTTCTGCGGCGCTGGGACTGGAATCTGGCAGTTGCCGGTGGACAAGCCCTTCCTTGACGCCGTGAGAGAGGTCAGTCGTGGCTACAGCCGTGATGTGGACGACGGCGATGTCATCTGGCTAGTTCCTGAAGTGGTCCGCAGCGATGGCGGTTCCTGGCAGCTGGCTCGGGATCATTGGGAAGTCCTGACGCTCGGGGCCACGGTGGACAAATTGCTTGCGGCCGAGACGATGCGCCGGAGCGAGTTCGGGCATGACCTTCGAATGAAGCCGCCGCCGTAGCCCAAGGATCGAAATGCCGTCCCGATTTTTTCCAGAGTTACGCAGGGGTGAGTCGATGATGGCGTAATTTGGGTCTCTGACGTTCGCCGCCTGAGCGGCAGCGCAGGCCCTATGCTGTTGGCAACCATCAGGAAGGGCAGTTGGTTGCTGGCGTGCGCCGGCAGGTTTGGGCGACTTTCGAGCATCGTGGCGGTTGTAGGGGGCGGTTAAGCTGGCCAAGCATTATATGCGGCGAAAAGCCGCACATGCCATGCTGGACTCCGGATGGCGAACGTGAATGTGGAGAATTGCCGTAGTTGATCAAAGAATCAGCGGACTGAGTAAAATATAATCACAGCTGGTAAGGGCAATTGGCTGGGGTGGGCCTTCTGCGCGGCTACCGGCGTGGTGACAGAATCGCGGTGGCGCGAAAGCCATGATTGACTGGATGATGCACATGTTTCGTGCGGCGGGAGCGGCGCTCTGGGAGGCGCTGGCCCCGAGCCACGGGGTAACGGACACGTGTTCGGGCGCGGTCTTGACAGGGCCGGATGACGGTCATCTCGATATAATCGCCGGATCGCCGGATCGCCGGATCGCCGGATCGCCGGATCGCCGGATCGCCGGATTTTCGACCTTGGTCCTGCGTGAAGGCCATGGGCGCGTCCGCATGGCTGTGCCGCCCTCGCCCGCCAGCCTCTCCGCCTGAGCTTTCCTCTTCCGCCGGGCGGGGCTCGGTAGACCGCCGCCCGTGCCGGTTCGTGCGCCGCGCCCGCCGCGGTCTCGTCGCCGCGCTTCTCGTCCTGACCCTGCTGGCAACTGTCGGGCCGGCGCAGGCGCAAACCCCCCACGCCGCGCCAAAGAATCTCCAGGTCACGACCGGAGATGGAAGAGCTACCCTCAGCTGGAAGAACCCGAATGATCCGCTCATCGATCGGTACCAATTCCGATACAAACGCTCCGACCGACTCTGGTCGGCCTGGGCCGATATCGGAAACAGCAGTGACACCACCACGACAGTGACCCTCACCGGACTCCAAAACGGTGTGAGCTACCGCTTTCAACTTCGCGCTGTCTCGGACGCTCACGATCCAAAAGTCTTGATCAATGACGACAGAAATGATCCGTACTTCCCGGTGTATATCAGAGATCAGGGAACGATGTACCTTGATCTCGGCAAGGATATCCTGGACGGCATCCCGATTGCCCGATACTTCCATACCAACGCAGTGCCCAATCAACTCACGACAGAGAAATACAACAGTCTCGAGAAGTGGCAGTATCGCTATACCACGCCGCGCACCATCACCAATGGGCGCATCACCTCATGGCATCCCTGGCAAACCCCCTGGGTCGACATGACGCGCGGATCAGGGACCTGCGGGGTGGGGAAAGAGCGCATTTGCTTCAGAATGCAGGGGTTGAAACGCAATACCTGGCATCTCTATCAATTCCGCATGGTCTTCGGACTCCGGACAGGCCCGGCTGCCGAAGCGCACAACGTGGTGCCGGGGGATCCACCGTTGAAACTGTCCATCGCCGGATTGAACCGGCCATTCACACAGGCAGATTTCGACAAGGAGTATTCCCGAAGAAATTATCGGATGCTCGTCTTCACCTTCTCGGAGAAGGTGACTGGATTCACCACAGACGACATCGACGTGGAATGCGCCATCAAGGAAACCCCACTATCGAACCCGATCACCATCAACACGATCGACGGTGAAAAAGAGATCTACCGACTCTCGGTCAAACCGACGATCTGTCAGGAAGACACTCCGAAGGTGAAAGTGACGGTCAAAGCGCGTTCCGTGCAGTATGAAGGCTCGGTCAACGGAGAGGGGACCATGCTGGACGGCCCCGAACACGCCGTCATCGTTTCCTCCGACTGTGCGCCATGCGCCCCCACGTCTGAACGCAAGACGCAATCACCGCCGGCACAACAGGCCCCATCCAATACCCCCGCATGTCCCGCTACCGACTCGACCCTGGTTGAGACGGTCCGTCGATATCACGGCATGAATAGCCAACGGGCCCACTACAACCACAACTGGCATCGGGTACTGATTGCCTTCGGTGCGGAGACGCATCCATCCCTGTCCCCCTACACCGCCGCCGAAGCGCGTCGCGGGGAAACCCGCTGGTCCGGTTGGCGTCCGGTGCGACAAGAGCTGGAGCGCCTCGAAGCCTGCCCCGGCGCAACGTCTGAGATGCAGCGTGTTGCCGCCGAACCGAAACCCCTTCCCACGCTGTCGGTCCGGGACACCACCGCCCCGGAAGGCGGCAAGATGACCTTCACCGTCGACCTGTCCGAACCGTCGACCGCACCGGTCTGTTTCGATGCCCACACGCGGGACAGCACCCCGGTCTCGGCGACGGCAAGACACGACTATTGGCCCATGCGCTGGGACACTCCGACCGACCGTCTGTGCATCCTCCCCGGAGACACCCACAAACCTCTCATTCTGCACATCCTGAATGATGCGCACGACGACCCCGACGAGACGTTCGAACTGGTCATCTCCAAGGCGACGGGGGCGACCATCGACGATGCCGTCGGCGTCGGGACCATCACCAACGCGGATCCACTCCCGGCGGCGTATCTCTCCCGCTTCGGGCGCACCGTCGCGGAACAGGCGCTCGAGGGCATTGCCGGACGCATGGCGGCGGATCGCGCGCCCGGCATGCGGGGCACGCTCGCCGGCGAGGCGCTGTCGTTCGACCCGGTGTCCGGCCAACCGGCAGCGGGCGCGGCGGACGATGGCGCGGCGCCGGCGCTGGCGGAGATCGCGCGCGGGTTCGGAGCGGAGGCACTGGGGCCGGGAGGCGCGTCCGACCCGTTCGGCTACCGCCTCGTCCTCGACGGGCCGCGGGAGCGGTCCCGAACGATGGGTGCGCGGGAGGCTCTGCTCGGGTCGAGTTTCGCGCTGACGGGCGAGAGGGACGGTTCGGGCGGCAGCCTCGCCTTCTGGGGCCGGGCGGGCCGGGGCAGCTTCGAAGGCGCGGAGCGCGGCGACGGGACGGACATCGCTCTCGACGGCACGGTGACGACGGCCATGCTGGGCGCGGACTATGCGCGGGGCGATGGGCTGGTCGGCATCGCGCTGACGCAGAGCACGGCTGACGGCAAGTATGCCAGCGAGGGCGATCTGGGCTGTCCCGAAGCGGGCGGCGGGGCGCGGGTCCTGTGTGACGGCGCCGTGCGGGCGGGCGACGGTAGGGTGAAGGCCTCGCTGACGGCGGCGATCCCCTACGCCGCGCTGCAAGCCTCGGAGCGGCTCAATCTCTGGGGCGCGCTCGGCTACGGCACGGGCGAGGTGACGCTGGAGACGGCCATGGGCGGCGGCTACAGCGCCGACACCGACTGGACCATGGCGGCGGTCGGGCTGCGGGGCGAACTGCTGGCGCCGCCCGCCGAGGGCGGCGGCCCGGCGCTGGCGCTGACCTCAGACGCGCTCTGGGCGCGCACCGCCTCGGAGAAAACGCGCGACCTCGCGGCGTCGGAGGCCGACGTGACGCGGCTCGGGCTCGGCCTGGAGGGAAGCTGGCATATGGCGCTGGAGGGCGGCGGCGCGCTCGTTCCGAAGCTCGAGATCGGCGCCCGCCACGACGGCGGCGACGCGGAGACCGGCTCGGGTCTGGAACTCGGCGGCGGTCTCAATTGGACCGATCCGGGCATCGGCCTCTCGTTTGACCTGTCGGGCCGCGCGCTGGTCGCGCACGAGAACGGCGACCTGAAGGACCGGGGGGTCTCGGCGGCGCTCACCCTCGATCCCGCCCCTGAGACGAAACGGGGTCTGTCGCTCAGCCTCCGCCAGGATTTCGGCGGGCGGGCCGAGGGCGGGCTTGACGCGCTCTTCGCGCCAGACCCGCTGGAGGACCGCACGGGCAGCGAGGCGGAGTCCCGCTGGGCGGTGGAGGCGGCATACGGCCTGCCCGCGTTTGGCGGGCGCTGGACCGGCAGCCCGCACGCGGGGATCGGCCTTGCCACCGGCGAGCGCGATTACAGCCTCGGCTGGCGGCTCACGCCGGAGGCGGCCAGCGCGCCCGACCTCTCGTTCGGGGTCAGGGCCATGCACCGGGAGAGCGAGGGCACCGCGCCCGAACATACCCTCGGCTTCGAACTCGACACGCGCTGGTGAGTGTCAGGCGCGCCCGATCTCCCTTTGTCCGTCAAGCGTCAATGGCGCATGACGGTCTCCCATTGACCCGAGCCGGGCGCCAGGATGTTGGCGATGATCCGCCCGACGCACCCGGGACTCCGTCCGGAGTGGCCGTCACATCGAGGACGCCGGCTTTCAGGCGCCGGAATGGTCCGTCCGTCCGGGATTTTGGCGCACGGACTATGCTGGCCACCGATGCGGCCGGGTGCTGACGCCGTCGGGGACGTCAAGGAAGCGCCGCGGCGCAAACGCTTCGGGTTGCTGTTTTCCGTTGACAACGATCCTCCGCGCCGCGATATTCCGGGTCCTTGGATCATGGCACGCGAACCGAAATCCCTCCTGATGCCCGGCAACCTCGTCACCTTCCTTATAGGTACGACCGCCGGAGTGGTGGCGCCGCTGATCGGTGTTTTCGTAGGCCTGCAGGTCAGTTCCGCGTGGGGAACGGTTCTCATGGCACCGTATATCGCCGTGGCCGCGCTGTTCGATACCTATCTCGGTAATATCTCCGGCTCCTTGCGTCTTCTGGGTCTGGGGCTTTCGATTCTGACTTACGTCCTTCTTGCCTTCGGGATACGTCACCTGTTCCGCCTTGTGATGCGACGGTAACCGGCCGCTCCGGTTGCCCGGCCGATTGCGGCTCCCGGCTCGATCCGCTGGATCCGGACCGACGCCTCCCGCTGGTGTTCGTAAGGGAGTTCGGTCACGGCCGTGCCGTCGCCGGGCGGACTGTCTGACGGTTCCGGGAAAGGATAACGTTTTCGGGTGGCGCTGATACCCTCCGGGCAGGTTCCGTAGCCTCCGCGCCGGGCGGATGTGACAGCGATTATGGAGCGCGCGGACGGGTTGTCGGGGCCTTTCAGAACCGGGATTTCGGGATCTGGGGTCTCGGGACCGGGGACGGTTCGGGAAACGGGCGGCGCGGTTACGTCGGCGGAGTCTTGCCCTCCCGGCATCTGGTGGAGCGCGCGCGACCATCGTTCTCCCATCACGTGATCGTCGGGGTCCGGTGTCAGGGTGCGTCCGCGACCTCAAGATAGCGGTCGGGGGAAATCCGGATAACTCCGTCAAGTCCCAGTATTGTCCGATCTCTCGGGCGAAGTCCGGAAACGGCGTCACGCAGTGCCTGCCGGATCAGATCGTCGTCGCCGTCGATGGCGGTGATGTAGGGCAATGCGGGTGTGGGAGTCGTTCGCGCGATTGTCCGAAGGCGCGTTGCATGGCGGTCCCAACGCTTGATCATCTTCCAGCTAACCGCGTCAATCGCGGCCAACTCGGCGCGGCCCTGGGCCACCGCGCGGCATGAGGCGGCGTGCGAACCCGTGAACAGCGCTTTCCCGAAACCGATCCCGTTCCGGCTTGCCCACTCCGCGGGCGCGGCCCATCCGCTTTGCGAGCATCTGTCGTTGACCGCGATCCGGCAGCCGTCGAACTCCAAGGGAGTCGAGCGGACGTCGCCGTTTCGAACGACGATTTCGCTGAAATAGTATCCCGGCTCGCAGGGCAGGTCGTGTGTCGGCGTCGCTACAAGCCGCACTCTTCCGTGAAGTCTGGTGCGGTAGGGCAGTCCGCAGGTCTGCGCCAGCACCAGATCGGAGCTTTGCCAGAGTGTCCATAGGTCGCCCCCGCGTGTCAGCGCCTCGGGTGCCGCGATGCCGCGCCCGGTCAGCTCGTTCCCGATCAGGCTCCAGAGCCGGTCGTTCGCCCCGAAAGTCTCGGTCCGATCGTACATCGGAAGTCCCGCGATCACTCCTTCCGCGTTTCCACGCGCCTGCGCGCCAGGGCGCTGTCGCGATCGTTCACGCCCAGCAGATTGGCCGCCAGTCGGAGGAACGCATCCTCTTCATGATCGCGTACGCCATCGGCGAGCACCACTTCCCAGAGCGCCTCGACGACACTTTCGCGGTCCTCATAGGGAACCGCGTCCTTGATCGCGCGGGTGAAACGCACGGTGTCCGGCGCATGTTCCTCCAGTGCCTCGGCTTCGGCGCGAAGACGGGGCGCCTCGAAGGGTGAAAGTCCATACCGCGCCGCGAGTATCCGGTCTATCCGGGTCCCTTCGCTGTGCGCGTAGGCGCCGTCCGACCGCGCCGCGCGCACCAGAAGCGCCGCCAGGGCCTGGCGCGCCTCGGTTTCGGGGAGTGGTTCCGTGGCGGGCCGCGTGAGTCGTGCGAGCAATTCGGCGAACATGTATGGACCATAACCGTCTCTGGCGGTGAGCGGAAGGGTCGCTTGACAGGGGCCGTGTATAGCGCACGGAACAGGCCTGTATCGGCATTCAATGCCTGCGGGAACGCCGGTGACGGTCCCCGGTCCGCCGAGGGCTATACGAGTCTGGACATTTCTTTCGCGGCCCGAATGAAATCCGCGAAGAGCGGATGCGGGTCGAATGGCCGGGATTTCAGTTCCGGGTGGAACTGTACGCCGATGAACCACGGGTGGTCCGTCCATTCCACGATCTCAGGAAGCGTGCCGTCAGGTGAGTTTCCGGAAAACCTAAGTCCGGTTTTCTCCAGCGCTTTCCTGTATTTGACGTTGACTTCGTAACGATGGCGGTGACGCTCGTCAATGGAGGAACAGCCGTATATCGATGCGGCGCGGCTTCCCTCCGTGAGCGTGGCGCGGTAGGAGCCGAGCCGCATCGTACCCCCTTTGGCGTCGTCAACGCTGCGCTCGATTCTCTCGTTGCCCTTTATCCATTCCTTGAGATGGTAGACTACCGGCGTGAAGCTCTTTCCTTCGGTCCCGCCGTCAAACTCCTCGGAGCCCGCGTCTTTCATTCCCGCCAGGTTTCTCGCCGCTTCGATCACCGCCGTCTGCATTCCAAGACATATGCCGAGATATGGAACCTTGTGCAGGCGCGCGAACTCCGCCGCCTTGATCTTTCCCTCCGTTCCACGTTCGCCGAACCCGCCGGGAACCAGAATCGCCTGGTAGGGCACCAGATAGGGCACGGGATCCTCGCGCTCGAAGATTTCCGCGTCGATCCAGTCGGAATTCACGCTGACGCGGTTGGCCATTCCGCCATGCATGAGCGCTTCGGCGATGGATTTGTAGGCGTCCTCAAGCAGTGTGTACTTGCCGACTATCGCGACCCGAACCTCGCCTTCGGCGTTGTGGATACGGTCCTCGATATCGACCCAGCGGGTCAGGTTCGGTTTTGGCACGGGGTTGATGCGAAACGCGTCCAGCACGGCCTGATCGAGTCCGGCCGCATGATAGGCCATCGGCGCCTCGTAGATTGACTTGAGGTCATAGGCCGGAATCACCGCTTCGGGCCGGACGTCGCAAAACAGCGCGATTTTCGCCTTTTCCTTATCGGGAATCGGCGTTTCGGATCTGCAGACGAGAATATCCGGCTGCAGCCCGATCATCCGCAACTCCTTTACCGAATGCTGTGTGGGTTTCGTTTTCAGTTCCCCGCTCGCCGAAATGTACGGAAGCAATGTTAGATGCATGAATATGCATTCTTCCGGGGGGCGGTCCTGCGCGAACTGTCGAATCGCCTCGAAAAACGGCAACCCCTCGATGTCGCCCACGGTGCCGCCGATCTCGCACAGCATGAAGTCCGAGTCGTTCCCGTCGGCGGAAATCCATTCCTTTATCTCGTCGGTTACATGAGGGATTACCTGTATTGTCTTGCCGAGGTACTCACCGCGCCGCTCCTTCTCGAGCACGTTGGAGTAAATCCGGCCTGACGACACGGAGTCCGCCCTGCGCGCGGAAACGCCCGTGAAACGCTCATAGTGTCCCAGGTCGAGGTCGGTTTCGGCCCCGTCGTCAGTGACAAAGACCTCGCCATGCTCGAATGGCGACATGGTTCCGGGATCCACGTTTAGATAGGGATCGAGCTTTCTCAGCCGAACCGTAAATCCGCGGGCCTGGAGCAGCGCGCCCAAGGCAGCGGACGCGAGGCCCTTACCCAAGCTTGAAACCACACCGCCCGTGATGAAGATGAAGCGTGCCATCTAGCCATGGCTCCCGTGTCCGCCCGGCCGCGCCAAATCCCAAGCCACCGAGTGTGTGCTTATGTTCACGGGAGCCAAGGAGTAGCGTCGATCGAAGGGGAACGCAACCCAGATACGGGCCCCAGGAGTGTCCCAAGCTGATTTTCTTGACAGCGAACCGCCACCTCGGCCCGGAAATCTGGAAAACGAATCGCCTCTTGGACCGAAAGAGGCCGTTTCGGTGTCCGGACGGCCGCCGCTGACGGCAAACTGGCTAAAACCGGCCACCAAAATACCCGATCCGACCGCCAAACGACACGTTCACCGGAGCGTGGGACACTCCTGGCCCAATCGGAGGGCTTCTTGACCGGGGCGGCGGGAGCGCCTAGGTTCGGGGCATGGGCGACGCGCCGGACATCCACGAACTCGCTAGGCAGGTCGCCGTTCTGGAGGAGCGCATGAAAACGATGCATGCGGAAAACGAGACGCTTAAGGCGGACCTCGCCGCGACCCTGTCCGGAATGCGGGCCGAGATGGCCCAGCGTGACGCGGCCCGCTCGGAGCGTGACGCGGCCCGCTGGGAACGTGATGCGGCCCGCTCGGAACGTGACGCGACCGCGCGATGGCGGCAGACGGCCATCCTGATCGCCGCGATCGGAATTGGCTTTACGGTCTACGGTTT
>JAPOUP010000324.1 GCA_026708635.1 Rhodobacter sp. | reverse complement strand
CCCGGCACGGAAGCCGTCAATAGACAGTCCAGTGACGTCACACGCCTGGGTGGCGTCGCGGTGGCGGTTCCCGAAGCGGTCGATGGAGACGCTCTCACGGAAGTTTCGGGATTTTCCGGCGCGGTCTGGTGGGGTGACCCGGACACCGCCCGCCGCTACGCGAAAGCCCTCGCGGCCCGGCCCGGCCCGATCGTAAGGCTTGTAACGGATGCCATCGTGGAGCCCGACGTTCTCCTGGAACGCCATCTCTGCGTGGACTCCACCGCGTCCGGAGGAAACGTGGCGCTTCTGGCGGCGGCGTCCTCCCGCTGACCGGGACCGACCGGAACGCCCAAACCGGACAGTGAGAACGGATACACCATGTTTCTTCCAATCCGTGACCATAACCCATCGGAAAGGACCCCCGTGGTCACGACCGGCCTGATCGCGATAAACGTTCTGGTTTTCGTCAGTTACCACTTCAGTCTTTCCGACCGGGAGCTGGTGTGGTTCTACGCGCAATGGGCGCTCGTGCCGGACCTGGTCTCGCAGGGGTACGGTCCGCACACGGTCCTGACCTCGATGTTCCTGCATGGAGGCATTCTTCATCTCGCCGGCAACATGCTGTTTTTATGGATCTTTGGGGACAATCTCGAATCCGATCTGGGGCATTTCCGGTACCTTCTATTCTATCTCACCTGCGGTGTCGGCGCGGCGCTCGCGCATGTATTCTCCGACCCGCTCTCGATTGTGCCCACTGTCGGAGCCAGCGGCGCGGTGGCGGGAGTCATGGGCGGCTACCTCCTGCTCTATCCACGGGCACGGGTCGACGTCATACTGTTCCTGATCGTCTTCCTGCGGATTTTCTCCATCCCCGCCTGGATCTGGCTCGGGATCTGGTTTGTGCTGCAGGTCATCCTTAGCGGAGGATCCGATCCGGGTTCCGGCGGTATCGCCTACTGGGCCCATATCGGCGGCTTCGCGCTGGGCTTCCTGCTGGCCATCCCGGCCTGGCTGCGCCGCGGCGCGACATCGTTCTGGAGGCGCACCCACGGCCATCCGGACCACCCTGAAACGCGCTATCGGCTCACGGGCTCGAGAATTCCGATGGTGCGGCGGCGGTGATCCCCGGCGGCGCGTGACCCGTCATCCATGCCTCCGCCCAACCGCGGCCGGAGGCGTGTCACCCAGCCTTTCGGCTTCGGAGCCGGTCCCGGCGCAAGGAGTGTATTGGGACAAAGGCGTGACGGAGCGTCCCGCCCCTTCGGCACTCGGCGCTTCGGCCCGCTGTTGTTCAGCCGAATTCCTTGATGTAGATCAACTCCGGTCCAGTTTCCGTTAAGTCCAGAAGGTTCGTCCCGAGATGGTTGAGGCCAAAGTGATCACGCGAATCGCGCCGTCGCCGACAGGAAACATGCACATCGGCACGGCGCGTACCGCCTATTTCAACTGGCTTTACGCGCGTAGGCACGGTGGCCGGTTCCTGTTACGGATAGAGGACACGGACCGGCAACGCTCCACACCGGAGGCAAGCCGAGCGATAACCCGTGCGATGTCATGGCTGGGATTGGACTGGGACGGGGAAGCCGTCAGCCAGTTCGCGCGCGCGGACCGCCATGCCGAGGTTGCCCGCGAATTGCTGGAGAAGGGTAAGGCGTTCAGGTGCTTCTCGACGCCGGACGAGATCGAGACGTTTCGGGAACGGGCAAGACTGCGGGGACAGACCACGCTGTTCCGGTCTCCCTGGCGCGATGCCGATCCCGCGACTCATCCGGACGCTCCATTCGCGATCCGGATCAAGGCTCCGAAAGACGGCGTGACCGTGATCCGCGACAGGGTACAGGGCGATGTCACCGTGCGTAACCCGGAACTCGACGATATGGTGTGCCTGCGCTCGGATGGCACGCCGACCTATATGCTGGCCGTGGTCGTCGACGACCATGACATGGGAATCTCCCACGTCATCCGCGGTGGTGACCACCTGACGAACGCCGCCCGGCAAATGGTGATATATGATGCGATGGGCTGGGACATACCTGTCTGGGCACATATCCCACTCATTCACGGATCCGACGGAAAGAAGCTGTCAAAACGCCACGGCGCGCTCGGGGTCGACGAATACGAGGCGATGGGTTTCCCGGCGGCGGCGGTGCGCAACTATCTGGCCAGACTCGGATGGAGTCACGGAGACAGCGAGTTCTTCACGGATGCCGAGGCGATGGAATGGTTCGATCTGGACCGGATCGGAAAGTCGCCCGCCAGATTCGACTTCAGGAAGCTCGAACACCTCTCCAGCCGTCACATCGCGGCCGCCGATGACGCGGATCTGCTGGCGGAAATCGAACGTTTCCTGGACGCGGTCGGCAGACCGGGACTGGATCCCCGCCAGCGCGTTGGACTGCTACGCGCGCTCAATTGCCTGAAGGGTCGGGCGCGAACGCTGCCGGATCTTCTGGACAAGGCTCATTTCATTCTATCCGAGCGACCGTTTTCCACCGGGACACCCGATCCGGAAACCAATGGCATACTCATGGATTTGACGCCGCGCCTCCGCGATGCTAGTTGGGAGCGTGATATACTCGACCGGGTTGTCGCTGGAGTGGCCGAGACGCGCGACGTAAAGTCCGGCGAGGTGCTTAGACCACTTCGGGCAGCACTTGCCGGAAGCGGTGTATCCCCAAGCGCACTTGACATGATGTTGGTTATCGGTCGCGACGAGACCCTTTCCAGGCTTGGCGACGCCACAGGACATCAAATTAACGACTGAGCGGATCCGCGCATCCGAAAGGCAATAACATTCGAGGGACGGGATTTTGCCAGGAAAGGAAACTGGATGACTGACAGGACGACTGCGACACTCAGAATCGGAAGCAAGGAACTGGAGCTTCCGATGTTCTCACCGGCCGCCGGTCCGGACGTAATCGACATCCGCAAACTATATTCCGAAGCGGGCGTGTTCACATACGATCCCGGATACACCTCGACCGCAAGCTGCGACTCGACCATAACGTTCATTGACGGAGAGGAAGGCATACTTCTGCATCGGGGATATCCGATCGATCAGCTGGCCGAGAAGTCGCACTATCTCGAAGTGTGCTATCTGCTTCTGTACGGCGAGTTGCCGACAGGTCCGCAGCTTGAGGATTTCCAAAGCCTTGTGACCAACCACACGATGCTTCACGAGCAGATGCTGTATTTCTATCGAGGTTTCCGGCGGGACGCGCATCCAATGGCGATCATGGTCGGTGTCGTCGGCGCGATGAGCGCATTCTATCACGACTCCACCGACATCCGGGATCCCTGGCAGCGCGAGGTCGCGTCAATCCGGATGATCGCCAAGATGCCAACCATCGCCGCGTGGGCCTACAAGTACCACATCGGCCAGCCATTCGTGTATCCCTGCAACAGCCTGACCTACGCGGCTAACTTCCTGCGGATGTGCTTCGCCGTGCCCGCCGACGATTACGTCGTCAATCCGATCCTGGCCCGCGCGATGGACCGTATATTCACGCTCCACGCCGACCACGAGCAGAACGCTTCCACCTCAACGGTTCGCCTCGCCTCCTCGTCCGGCGCCAATCCGTTCGCCTGCATCGCCGCCGGTATAGCCAGCCTCTGGGGCCCCGCCCACGGTGGCGCGAACCAGGCATGCCTGGAGATGCTGGAACAAATCGGATCGACGGACCGTATCCCGGAGTTCATCGACCGCGCCAAGGACAGGGACGATCCTTTCAGGCTCATGGGATTCGGACATAGAGTTTACAAGAACGTCGATCCGCGGGCCAAGGTCATGAAGCAGTCGGCTGACGAGGTGCTCGAACTTCTTGGTATCGATGACAATCCAAAGCTACAGGTCGCGAAGGAACTGGAGAGACAGGCGCTGTCCGACAAATATTTCTCTGAAAAGCGGCTGTTTCCGAATGTCGACTTCTACTCGGGGATAATACTTGAGGCGATGGGCTTTCCAACCTCGATGTTCACGCCGATTTTCGCGCTGAGCCGCACCGTCGGCTGGATTTCGCAATGGAAAGAGCAGTTGGAGGATCCCAAACACAGGATCGGACGACCCCGCCAGCTGTATGAGGGCGAAACCTTACGTGACTACGTCAACGTTGAGGACCGCTGACAGCGTCCGGACCCGAGATTGGACGGTGGGGAGCGGGCACCGTACCGGGGGACGTCAGCGCCCCTCGAAGTTCGGTTTTCGCCTCTCCAGGAAAGCCAGGACACCTTCCTGGAAGTCCCGGGACCTGCCACACTCACCCTGGAGCTTCGCCTCAAGTCCAAGCTGTTCGTCCAGAGCGTTACCGAAGGTTTCCCGCAGGGCCCGTTTGGCGTTCGCGTAGGCGAGAGTGGGACCCGATACGAGCGCTTCGGCCCGGGCGCGCCAGTGGGCCGCGAAACTCCCGTCCGGCACCGCCTCCCAGATCATGCCCCATTCAGCCGCCTGCCGGGCGCTGATCGGCTCGGCGAACAGAGACGCTCCCATTGCCCTGGCGAAGCCCATATTCCTCGGCATCCAGTAGGTGCCGCCCGCGTCGGGAACCAGCCCGATGCGGGCGAATGCCTGCAGGAAAACGGCCGATTCCGTCGCGATCACCACATCGGCGGCCAACGCGAGATTGGCCCCGGCCCCGGCCGCGGCGCCGTTGACGGCGGCGATTGACGGAACCGGACATTCATAGACCGCGCGCAAAAGTGGTTCGTATTCATCCCTCAGCGTGCGCTCCAGATCGACATTGGCCGCATTCGCGCGGTCGCCCAGATCCTGGCCGGAACAGAACGCCCGCCCCTCACCCGTCAGAACCAGCGCGCGGGCCATTCTCCCCGCCTCCCGCACCGCGTGCAGAAGTTCCGCGCGCATCAGGGCGTTCAGAGCGTTCATCACGTCGGGGCGATTCAATGTCAGAACCGCGAGATCGTCCTCGATATCCAGCCGGATTGTCTGGTATTCCATGTCAGTTCCACTTCACGGCCGATCCTGAATGTACGCACCTTGGCCGGCCTAACCACAGGATGAACCGTCGGTCACCTGTCAAGCAGCTCGTTTAGGCGCGCCTGTTCAGAGGCGGACAGGCTCCCTTCAAATGATCGGGCGCTCCCGCGTCGGCGTAGATAGACGGCGGAAATGGCGAGCGCAACGACGAGCATCGCCGGCCCCGCCAGCCATAGCGCCAGATTGGCCCCGTCGCCGGTGGGCCTGAGCAGTACGAATTCGCCGTAACGGTCGACCACGTAGGCCATGACCTCCCGGTCGCTGTCTCCCGCGGTCAGCCGCTCGCGCACCAGAAGCCGAAGATCACGGGCGAGTTCGGCGTTTGAGTCGTCGATCGACTCGTTGCGGCAGACAAGGCAGCGAAGTTCCCTGCTGAGTTCGCGGGCCCGGGCTTCCAGCGCCGGATCCTCCAGTATCTCGTCAGGCTGCACTGACCACGCGGGCGCCGCCAGTAAACAGAGGGCCAGGATCAGCGGCCTCATGTGGTCCCCACCGCGCCGGAAGAGGCCCCGCGCGCCCCGCCGGCGACCCTATGACGGCGATCGGTCAGACTCAGGCCTCCGCCAAGCGCCATGATCGCCGCGCCCGTCCATATCCAGTTGGCGAACGGCTTCACATGGGTTCGAATGGCCCACCCGCCGCCGATCTGCGCGTCGCCGATGACCACGTAGACATCCCGGAAGGACCCACTGTCGATCGCCGCCTCGGTCGTGGGCATTCCGGCCACCGGGTAGACGCGCTTCTCCGGACGAAGCCGGGCCAGCGTCCGCCCGTTCCGGGTGACGGACAGATCCGCCTGCACCGCGCGGTAATTCGGACCCGGAACGCTTCTGACATCGTTGAGCGTGATCGTGTAGCCTCCCACCCCGTAGCTTTCGCCCAACCGAACGGCGCGGATATCCTCAACCTCCCACGCCATCAGGCCCGCGATCCCGAGGAGCGCGACGCCAAGGCCGGCATGTGCCAGCGCCTTTCCCCAGTCGGCGCGGGGAAGCATGGCGAGACGCCTGGCCCTGCTACCCGGACTCCCACGCCCGGCACGGACCAGGAGTTCGGCCAGCGCGCCGAAAACCAGCCAAACCCCAAGCGCAAGTCCGACGGGACCAAGCGCCGCGCGGCCGGTCTGGACGGTCCAGGCCAATGCGCCAACCGCGAGCGCCAGCGCGGCGATACCCCACAACCGTCGGATGGATCGACCCAAACGCGCGCGTTTCCAGGGCAGGATCGCGCCAATGGGAAGAACCATCGCCAGCGCAACCATGAAGGGCGTGAACGCCGCGTTGAAGTACGGCGCCCCGACCGACAGTTTTCTGTCAAACAGCATTTCCGCCACCAGCGGCCATACCGTTCCTATGAACACGACGAAGCAGGCGACGGACAGGAGAACGTTGTTCAGGACAACCGCGCTCTCGCGACTGACGGTCGAGAAGACTCCGGTCGCCTCCATCGTGCCGGCGCGCGCCGCGTAAAGCGCCAGGGCCCCTCCCGTGAACACGCCGAGGATAGCGAGAATGAAAACGCCCCGCGTGGGGTCACTGGCGAACGCGTGGACCGACGTCAGGACGCCTGAACGGACGATGAAGGTTCCGATCAGCGAAAACCCGAAGGCGAGAATGGCAAGCAGCACGGTCCAGCTCTTCAGCGCCTCCCTCTTCTCGACGACGATCGCCGAATGCAGAAGCGCGGTCGCGATCAGCCATGGCATGAAACTGGCGTTCTCCACCGGATCCCAGAACCAGAATCCGCCCCAGCCAAGCTCGTAATAGGCCCACCACGAACCGAGCGCGATGCCAATGGTCAGAAACATCCAGGCCGCGAGCGCCCATGGCCGGACCCAGCGGCCCCAGGCGGCGCTCACCCTCCCTTCGATAAGCGCCGCGACGGCGAGCGAAAAGGTCATCGAAAGGCCCACGTACCCGAGATAGAGAAAGGGAGGGTGCAGGGCGAGACCCGGGTCCTGAAGAAGCGGATTGAGATCCTGTCCGTTCAGCGGCGGCAACTCCAGCCGCAGGAATGGATTGGACGTGAACAGGATGAAACCGATGAACGCCACGGCAATTGCCGACTGCACGGCCAGCGCGCGGGCCCGCAGCGCCGTGGGGAGGCCTTTGCCGAACCAGGCCGCGCAGGCGCCGAACAGCGACAGAATCAGCACCCAGAGAAGCATCGAACCCTCATGATTGCCCCAGACACCGCTGAATTTGTAGAGCAGCGGCTTGTCCGTATGGGAGTTCAGGGTAACCAGCCGGAGGGAGAAATCGGATCCCACGAACGCGTGGGTCAGCGCGGCGAACGCCGCGAGTATGAGGAGGAACTGCGCCGTCGCCGCCGGCTCTGCGACGGCCATCCACGCGCGCCAGCCTCTCTGGGCACCGACCAGCGGAACGGTTGCCTGGACCATGGCGACGGCGAAAGCGAGAATCAGCGCGAAATGGCCAAGTTCAACGAACATCGCCGCGATGATAAGGGGCTTTGTCGATTCCACCAGAGGAAATTTCCGGCCGGTGCGAAAGCGTCGCGGCGGAATTCACCGCGCGGGCGGGACTCCTTCCCACCGGACATCCCGGGAGCGGGCGGGCGGCGCGCGTCGCGCGGAGCGCGGCGGGAGGGAACCGGCATCGAACGGACCCGCGCGGGGCCTGCCCAATCCCGCCGCGAACCGCCCGCACCCGATCCGTGACATGCTCCCTCACCCCACGGAACCCGGCCGCCCGTTCCATAGAGAGCCTAACCCTCCGGATCCCTGTAGACACCCTGTTCCTTCAGCGCATCCAGCACCTCTCGAGGCATGTACGTCTCGTCGTGCCTGGCAAGGATCTCGGTGGCCCGGAACGTTCCGTCCACGAGGCTGCCGATAGCTATCATGCCCTGGCCCTCGCCGAACAGATCGGGAAGCACGCCGGTGAAGGACACTCCAACCGACGCGCCGCCGTCGGTCACGGAGAAGGTCACCGCCCCACCCTGCCCCCGCGCAAGCGAGCCTTCCTCGACAAGCCCGCCCAAGCGAAATATCTCGTCGGGCGGGGGCGGACCGTCGATGACCTGGGTCGGCGAGCGGAAGAAGTTTATTCCGTCCCGCATGGCATAACCGATCAGCCCGGTGGCGAGGGCGAGAGCCACGGCCGCGATGGCGACCACCTGTACGCGCCGCCGTTTCCTGAGTCCCATCATGGCGCGAACTCCGCGGCTTCGTCCCGCACGCTAACGAAACACGCGGAACACCGCGCGATTTTACCGATCCCGGTCACGGGTACAGCGGCGCCGACATCAGCCCGGACGTCTCTTCCTCACCCAGCATCAGATTGGCGTTCTGCAGGGCCTGGCCCGATGACCCCTTGACCAGGTTGTCAAGCGCCACAACCACCGTGGCCTGCCCCCCGACGCGATCGCCCACCACCCCCACATGCACGAAGTTCGACCCGCGCACATCCTTCATCGCCGGTGTCCCGCCATAGGGAAGAACCACCACGAACGCCTCCCCCGCATACGCCTCCCGAAGACAGCGGTGAATGGCCTCGGGCTCGCCCCGCAGATATGCGGACAGCAGAATCCCGCGTGTCGCGGGAACCAGGTACGGGGAAAACATGATCCTGACCGGTCGGCCGGCGATCCCGGACAGTTCCTGGTCGAATTCACCGAGGTGTCGGTGACTTCCCCCAAGCGAGTACCCTTTCACGTTTTCCGACAGTTCCGAGAGCAGCAGATGATCTTTCGCTGTCCGGCCCGCACCGGAAGCGCCCACTTTGAGGTCGATTAGTATCCGGTCCAGGTCAACGACGCCGGCCTCGACCAGCGGTCGAAGCGCGAACTGTCCCGCGGCGGCGTTGCAGCCCGTACCCGCGACCAGCCGGGCGGCCCTTATCCGATCGCGGTAGAACTCGGTCAGCCCGTAGACCGCCTCGCCCTGAAGCTCCGCCGCCTCATGCGGCCTGCCGTACCAGGCGCGATAGGCGTCCGGATCCCGAAGCCTGAAATCCGCGGATAGGTCGACGACCTTGACCGTCGCGGGCAGGTCACGGACCACCGACTGGCTGGTCGCGTGCGGTAATGCGCAGAAACACAGGTCGATGCCACTGAAGTCGATCTCCCCGATCCGCGCCATAACCTGCAGGTCGAGATGACGCAGGTGAGGGAAAACCTCCGAGATCGCCACCCCCGCACGGCGGTCGGCGCCGAGAGCGGCTATCCTCATCGAGGGATGGGTGGCGACCAGACGAACCAGTTCCGCACCGGTATAGCCGGACGCGCCCAGAATGGCGATGTTGTGTGGCATGGTTTCCCGTTCCCGTCCTTTCCAGACGGCCATTTAGGTCGATCCACCCGAAGGCGCAATCAGGCAGGGGCAAACGCGATCCTGCGCCGCAGGAAGCGCGTGGCCTGGTCGGAGACCCTGGCGGGGTCGCCCGTCGTCAGAAACGCCGCATTCGTCCCGGAGCCCAGCATCTCCGGATGGCGGGCAAGGTAGTCAGCGAGGCTGGCGGCGACAAGTTTCGGCTGGGAGTAGACGGCCACGCCCGAGCCCAATGTCTCCCTGAACACGTTCTCCATCAGTGGATAGTGCGTACAGCCCAACACGGCGGCCTGTGGATCGGGCATTTTCCGCCTCAGCGCGTCGACATGGCTGCGGACCAACGCCTCGGCAAGTTCGAGATCGCCCTCCTCGATCGCGTCGACAACCCCACCGCAGGCCTGGGCCTCAACATCCACCCCGATCGCGCGGAACGCCAGTTCCCGCTGGAAGGCGCGGCTACGAACGGTCGCCGGGGTCGCGAAAAGAGCCACATGCCTAACCCTGACCTCCCGGGGCGGAGAGCTATCTCCCCATCGACGCTCGGTCAGCGCCTCGATCATGGGAACGAAAACCCCGAGCACCCGCTTTTCCGGC
This sequence comes from Rhodobacter sp., assembly GCA_026708635.1. GTDB lineage: Bacteria > Pseudomonadota > Alphaproteobacteria > Rhodobacterales > Rhodobacteraceae > JAPOUP01. The sequence continues at coordinate 378 of JAPOUP010000324.1, read as the reverse complement.
GGCACCCAGCTCTCCTGTATCCGCCGCAACGCCGCGGCGCTCGCGGTGTTGCAGGCCAGGACCACCAGATCGCAACCCGCGTCGAACAGCCGGGCCACGGCCGCCGTCGTAAGGCTATAGATGTCGTCCGGATCACGGACGCCGTAGGGATTGTGCGCGTGATCGGCGAGATACACGAAAGGAACGTCCGGCAGCGCGTGGACCACCGCGTCAAGTACCGTGAGACCGCCAATTCCCGAATCAAATATCCCGACCGCCATGCGAACCTCATGTCTTCCGGCACCCCCGTACCCTAACCCATACTCAATGGTTTGCGGAGGCCGCGGCGGCAGGGAATACGTCCGTTTACCCGGAAAAGCCATCGGGGACGGTGATTCG
>JAPOUP010000097.1 GCA_026708635.1 Rhodobacter sp. | reverse complement strand
TACGTTAGCCAAATAGATGGTGACAATGCCATAGGCATTCACTAGGGTAAGCGGTCAAGCGCCTGGCCATAAGGGCGCGTTGCGGGTGAATTGTCGACATAGGAGAACGACATCGTGAGCAGTCTACATCGCCGCGCCTTTATCGGCGCTTTCGGAAGCGTGGCGCTTCTTTCAGCCTGCGCCAATCGAACCGGGAACAGCGCCGCTGCGCAGATCAACGCGCGCGTCGATGCGGTTCTCGAGTTTCTGTACGCCAACCATCCAGAAACGACTGAACTGCGCGACAAGGCCCAGGGAATCCTGATCATGCCGGTCGTGACCAAATTAGGACTGCTTGGGGCTGGGGGCGCGTACGGTAGAGGTGCGCTACGCGTCGGCGACGCGACCGTCGATTATTATTCGGCGGTATCGGCGACCCTCGGGCCCCAGTTCGGTGCGCAGCAGTATTCGCATGCTCTGTTCTTCATGACCGAAGAGGCACTTCATACGTTCCGTTCCTCACCTGGATTGGCCGCGGGTTCGGATGTCGAATTCGTGCTGAGCCGCGAGGCGGAGAATCTCTCGGCCGAGACCACCACCTCGTTAAACCCGGTCATCGCCGTGATTTTCGGAAAAGCTGGCCTATCCGCGGGAGCGACACTCAAGGGCGTCAAATATACGCGGATCATTCTGTGACTTGGCTGGAGCCAGCCCACCGCCCCCGGATCGCCTAAGGGCACGGAAACCCGTGATACACGGCTCTTTGCGGCAGTCACTTCCCGCCCACGCACATGGCTGTCCAGCCCGCCCGGCTCCCGTCCTAAATTCATTGCGCCGGCGGGCCACACAACGTCCTCACATGTCAGTGCACGGTGAATTCCCCAACCACGTTCCGCCACGATCCGGGGCTGATCATCCTGCGGTGGCTGAAACGCACCGAATGCAGGGGCCCTTCGATTTCCTCTTTCCAGAACTTTATGAACCCGCATAGCTTCGGATGCTTCGGGGCCAGGTCGTAATCCTGCCAGATGAACGAGTTCAGGACGTTCAGGTAATCCGGCATCCGATAGAAGATTTCCGCTGTCGTCAATCCATATCCATCAAGCATGAGTTCCGTTTCCGATCGGGCCATCGCATGTCTCCCGTTTGCCTCTAAATAGACATTCTTGCCCAAGTTCCTTAGGATTTCAACAAAAACAGTGTGTTATCACTCATTTTCGATGGCTGCTCATATTGTGCGATGCGCATTGCACCATATATGCGTGTGCGGTATTCTGCCGGACAACCATATATGGGACCAGGTAATTGAGCGGGCAGGTCAGTGAACGATACAACGGAAATCCCTGAAGATAAGGGAGAATCCATGGACGGCATACCGCGTCTCGGATCGGCGGTTTCCATCGCCGATGAGATGAGGTCGAGCTACCTCGACTATGCGATGAGCGTGATCGTCAGCCGCGCGATTCCGGACCTGCGTGACGGGCTCAAGCCGGTTCATCGGCGGATTCTCTTCGCCATGCATGAGACCGGAAACACGCATGACAAGCCTTACAGGAAGTCCGCGCGTCCTGTCGGTGACGTGATGGGAAAATACCATCCACATGGCGACCAGGCGATATATGACGCGCTCGTGCGGATGGCCCAGGATTTCTCGATGTCCCTGCCGCTGCTCGACGGCCAGGGCAACTTCGGATCGATGGACGGCGATAATTCCGCTGCCATGCGCTACACGGAAGTCCGCATGGCAGACCCGGCGGAATTCCTGCTGGATGACATTGACAAGGAAACCGTTGACTTCCAAGATAATTATGACGGAAAGGATCGCGAACCGACAGTCCTGCCCGCACGGTTCCCGAACATGCTGGTCAACGGAGCCGGCGGGATCGCGGTTGGCATGGCGACCAATATTCCGCCTCACAATCTTGGAGAGGTCGTTGACGCCACGTTGGCGCTAATCGACAATCCGGATCTCGACTCCATCCAGCTGATGGAATACGTCCCCGGTCCCGATTTCCCGACCGGAGGGACCATACTCGGACGGTCGGGCTCGCGGCGCGCCTATTGCGAGGGCCGGGGCAGCGTAATTGTCCGCGCAAAGTCCCGGATCGAGAACGTTCGCAAGGATCGTGCGGCGATCATCATTGACGAGGTCCCCTACCAGGTCAACAAGGCCAGGCTCGTCGAGCAGATCGCCGAACTCGCCAGGGAAAAGAAACTGGACGGGATATCGCACGTCCAGGACGAGTCCGACCGGGTCGGAGTCCGCGTGGTCATTGAATTGAAGCGCGATGCCACGCCTGACGTGGTGCTTAACCAGCTTTACCGCTTCACGAAAATGCAGACGAGTTTCGGCTGTAACATGCTGGCATTGAGCGGCGGTCGTCCCGAACAGCTCACCCTGCGGGATTTCCTGAATTATTTCATACAGTTTCGGGAGGAAGTCGTTGCCAGGCGCACGGCCTTCGAACTACGAAAGGCCCGTGAACGGTCACACGTTCTATGCGGGCTGGCCGTCGCGGTGAGCAATGTAGACGAGGTCGTCACCACAATCCGCGCGAGTGCGGACGCGGCGGAGGCCCGGAACAGATTGATGGAACGCCGCTGGCCGGCAGCCGAGATCGCCGATTTCATCAGACTGATCGATGACCCCAGTCACACGATCAACGAAGACGGAACCTACAATCTCTCCGTGAGCCAGGCGCGCGCCATCCTCGACCTACGGCTGCAGCGCCTTACCCAGATCGGGGTCCGCGAGGTCACCACCGAGCTGGAGGAACTCGCTGCCCAAATCAAGGAATATCTTGATATCCTTCGCTCACGGGCCCGTATCATGTCCATCATTTCGGACGAGCTCCGTGAGGTGAAGGATCGTTTCGCGGTGCCCCGACGCACCGAGATCGTCGAATGGGCTGGAGACGTGGAGGACGAGGATCTCATCGAGCGGGAGGATATGGTCGTCACCGTAACGGCGAGCGGATACATCAAACGCACCTCCCTGGCGGAATACCGCAGCCAGCGTCGTGGCGGTAAGGGCCTCAGTGGAATGGCGACGAAGGAGGAGGATACGGTCACGACGCTTTTCGTCGCAAACACCCACACGCAGCTACTGTTTTTCACTACGGATGGAATGGTCTACAGACTAAAGACCTGGCGGCTTCCGCAAGGTGGCCGCACCGCCAAGGGAAAGGCCGTGGTCAACATCCTGCCGATATCCCCGGGCGTCTCGGTCGCGGCCATCATGCCCGTCGACAAGCCGGAGCCGGAGTGGGATGATCTCCAGATCGTGTTCGCGACCAGCGCAGGCGACGTGCGGCGCAATGCTTTGGGCGATTTCACCAACGTACTCGCCAATGGAAAGATCGCGATGAAACTTCCCGAGGACGTATCTTTGGTCAACGCACGCATCTGCGCGAAAGAGGATGATGTAATGCTCGTCACCGCGGGCGGCCGCACCGTCCGCTTTCCCGCCACGGAAGTGAGGGTATTCAAGGGACGCAACTCGACCGGCGTTCGGGGGATTCGGCTAGCGGACGGCGATTCCGTAGTCTCCATGGCTGTGATCCGCCACTTTATGGCAAGTCCTGACGAGCGAACCGCGTTCCTTAGGAGGCGTCGCGCGGTTGAAGGCATAACGGACGGCCCGGAAAACAGTGAGGATGATCCGGTGACGGTCGATTTGGAGATTCCACTGAAACGGTATGAGGAAATGATGCGGGCGGAGGACTTAATCCTGACGATCACGGCAAAGGGGCTGGGAAAGGTGAGTTCATCGCATGACTATCCGGTGCGCGGCCGTGGCGGACAGGGTGTCAGGGCGATCGACAGGGACATGCGCGGAGGCAGGCTTGTGGCGTCTTTCCCGGTAAATGCTGACGACCAGATCATGCTTGTCACATCCGCTGGCCAGTCAATTCGCTGCCCGGTCGACGGAATTTCCTTCCAGTCCCGAATCGGCGGCGGTGTGAGGGTTTTCAACACCGCGGAAGACGAGGAGGTCGTGTCCGTAGCCCGGATCGCCGAGAGTGACGAAAACCCTAAGGACCTGGATGCCGATAAAGGGGAAAACGGCGTACATATCTGACGCGCCAGAACGGATTCCGGTTATCGGGCGATGGTCTATGGCGATCCATGGACCGGATCGTCCCTTTCGGGCCTCAGTGCCTGAAGGAAGTCGTGCCCCGATTCTCCGGCCACATGACTCCGATCATATTGATCTGGGGCCGTGGGTTTCCGGGTGCCGTCAGATCCGCGCCCTTCCCACGAAGGTGCCTGCTGGACGCTGGATCAAGGTCGGGTCTTCCCGGATCAGCCAGCGGTTCAATAATTGCCGCACCATTGGCCATGATCGCGCTTTCCCGAAACGGTTCGCCGCTATCCCGTGCCCGGATGGATGACTTTGGGGACCGTTCGATGCCACTGGATTCCTCGCTGCGCTATTCCTGGACCGGACTTTCGCGGGTGCCGCGGGTTCCCGAGATTGCGGGAAAGATTACGAATCATCATGTAAGTATCTGAAAAATGAACTATATTACTCGTTTCGCCCCAAGTCCGACCGGGCCATTGCATCTCGGCCACGCTTTTTCAGCGATTACCGCGTCGGATCAGGCCAGGGCCAACGGCGGAAAATTCATTCTGCGTATCGAGGACATTGATCCGATCCGTTCGAAGCCGCATTGGGAAAACAGGATATTCGAGGATCTGCGCTGGCTTGGCCTTGACTGGCCTGAACCTGTATTACGCCAGTCGGATCGGCTTTCCTCATACCGTGAGGCGCTTGATCAACTGATCGCGATGGGAGTCTGCTACCCCTGCCGATGTTCCCGCCGCGACATTCGTACCGCGCTGTCCGCGCCGCAGGAAGATTCGCGTGGTGATGGCTCCGGAGGCCCGGTCTATCCGGGAACCTGCCGCTTTCGGTCGATGAGCGATGCCGGCGCACAGGATTCGATTCGACTCAATGTCGCATCCGCGCTGGATCTCGTCGGAAGAACCACTGCGGCGGCATCGCCCGCTCGAATGAATAAGCGGGCCTCTGGCTCCAACCGTATCGCGCGTGCGGCACCATCGCCGGGTTTATTGGCCTTCACGGAAGTCGGTCCGATACGCACGGGAATCCATCGGATAATGAAGGAAGCGACTCGGTCACGGATCGGAGACATCGTTCTGGCGCGCAGGGACATTGGCACCAGTTACCATTTGGCGGTCGTCGTCGACGATGCAGAGCAAGGGGTTACGGAAGTTGTCCGGGGAGAGGATCTGTTTGAAGCGACATTCCTGCATGTCCTGCTGCAGGATTTGCTCGCCCTGCCCCGCCCGACCTACTTCCACCATCCGCTGGTTCGGGATGAATCGGGTAAGCGTCTTGCGAAACGGGATGACGCTCGGTCCCTTGCGAGATACCGTGAGGATGGCCTGACATCACAGGAAGTGCGACGCATGGCCGGGTGATTTCAGGCCGGACGGGATAATGATGGATTCACGCACTGACGGCGGGGTTTCGCCCGGAATGGAGCCGGTGCACAACGGAAGGAATCAGATGGCATTCTAGGCGCCCGGCAAGCATTTCCGCGAAGGAATCAGCCTCCCGCAACTCATCAAAATGTTCCCAAACGACGAAAAGGCGCGGGAATGGTTCGAGGGGCGCTTACGGCTCGGACTTTCCGGAAGCCATCCGCAGCGCCATCGGCAATCACCCTGATCCGTACTACAAACGAAACCGGTGCCGGGCGCACCGAAGACAGGTCCGGTCGTTGTATCCGACATGCGTGGCAGGAATGGCCATCCTGGCGCACTGTTGCATTGCGCCGGGAAGGCCCCTTTGGTTTACAGGCCCATCCGCTCCTTGATGCCGCCGATAAAGGTAGCGTCATCCGCGGCTTTGCGGTTCGTCAGCAGGATTTCCGCGTCCTGGCCCGCGCGGTAGCGCAGAGTTGTCGTACCGTCGGTGACCGCGGTCCAGATAACCTCGGCCACCAGTTCCGGAGGCGATGGCGGGAATGCCTGGTTTGCCATGGAGCTCATCATCGCGCCGACAACGCCCTGATATTCCTTGATAGCCGGCTCGTTGGCGAAGTCGAAGCTACGTCCACCAAAATCCGTCGCGATCATGCCGGGCTCGACGATCTTGACCTTTACACCGATGGCCTCAAGTTCATAGTGCAGGGCTTCGGACATGCCTTCCACGGCGAATTTAGTGCCATGATAGAGCGTGCCTAGCGGGAAGGTCATCTGCCCCCCGATGGAACTGATGTTGACTATGGTGCCGGACCTTTTGGCGCGCATATGCGGCAGGACAGCTTTGGTCACCTCCAGCAAACCGATGACGTTCGTGTCGAACTGGCGGCGGATGCGATCCATGTCGAAGTTCTCGAGCGGGCCGTAAGCGCCGTATCCGGCATTGTTGAGCAGCACGTCAATGCCGCCAAAGGCGTCAAGCGTCGCGGCGACCGCCGCCTCGACCGAGGCGGGATCGGTCACATCAAGTCGCGTGACGACAACATTTTCGAGCGCGGCCAGTTCCGACCCGTTTTCGGGTTTGCGCATGGTCGCCATGACGTTCCAGCCCTGCGACTGGAAGTACTTTGCCGTCGCTTTGCCAATGCCGGTAGAGGCGCCGGTGATCAGGATTGTCATTGTTCTATTTTACCTTTGATTGTTGGATGTTTAGGCCGGGAAACGGGCCTTCGCGCCCGCTGCGGTGTCAAACACATCGCCCGAGATCATTGCGGTGCCTTCCGGGCAGGTGAACGCGGCTACATCGCCGATGTGCTCCGGACCGTGGAAGCCTTGCGGCAGGATATGCATCTGCTGGCCAAAGTCTCAATTCTCTATAGATACCCGTCTGTCTATTGGTCTCTGGCAGCATATCACCGGCCGGAGGAACTCCTCAGCTTACGCGAACATGAGGCGCTCGCCCTTTGGCTGCGGGACCGCCCGTCCCAGCTCCTGCGCCCGTTCGATCCAGAATTGTATCGCATCATTGACATTCCGCAACGCTGTTTCCTGATCGTCGCCGTGCGCCAGACACCCTGGCAACTCGGGCGCCGCGGCGATAAATGTATGATCTTCATTGCTCCAGTAGAGAATGATCTCGTACTTGTGCATCGGTCATCTCCTCCCAGTCTGTATTTCAGAATCAGCTGGCGGACCTGCCGCACTTTATAGGGTTTGGCATGGCTGGCACGGCTCTGCAGGTTGATGATCTCCATGATACCCTCCGAATTCCTACCATGTTGCCGGTTGGCGATTCTCAAGAACAAAAGGCAGTGAGGGCAGGAAACGGCTTAACATTGAGACCATGCCGTACCCCCAAACCGGGCAACAGGTGTCTTGTCGTTCAATGAGTGAATCAAACCCCTAGCCAACGGATTGCTCGATCTCCATCTCGCACCCGTCACGAACAGCGGTGAAAAAACAGTTCTTCCGGCCCGTATGGCAAGCCGGGCCTGTCTGCCGCACCACCGCAAGCAGGCAATCCCTGTCGCAGTCAATCCGAAGGTCCACCAGTTCCTGGGTATGTCCCGAGGTTTCACCCTTCACCCAGTAGGCTTGGCGTGACCTGGACCAGTAAGTGACCCTACCCGTCGCGAGCGTTCGGGCCACGGCTTCCGCGTTCATCCACGCCAGCATCAGCACGGCTCCAGTCCCATCCTCCTGGGCGATCACCGGAATAAGCCCATTTATATCGTACGAAAGCGTGGAGGGATCAAACGGCATTGGTTTTCCTTTGCTTCGGACAGCCATGACCCTATGTAGGGAATCCATCAGAATGGGAATAGCCATGAGCGACATGGACTTGATCAATCTGTACTCCGGTCGAATCCTGGAGCTTTCCGTAAACATTCCCTTGACTGAACGGCTGGAAAATCCTCAGGCAACGGTCAGGAAACGCTCGCCGCTTTGTGGATCAACCGTCACGGTGGATCTTGTCTGCGATGACGGACGGGTAAGCGAATACGGCCAGGATGTAAAAGCCTGCGCTCTTGGCCAGGCCGCGGCGTCGGTTGTGGGCCGCAACGTAATCGGTCGCACCAGAGCCGAGGTGGAGACGGCCCGGGACCAGCTGAGTGCGATGCTCAAGTCTGACGGCCCGGTGCCTGACGCCCCGTTCGACGGTCTGGAAGCGCTGTTGCCCGCGCGGAATTTCAGAAACCGGCATGCCTCCATTCTCCTGACTCTGGACGCCGCCGCGGAAGCGGTGGCGCTCGCCGAGAGCGTCTCCCGCGCATGGCGCTGACGACCGCCCCTTTCCGCAGCCCTGATCCATTGTGACTCCCCGCTTGAGTGGACCGCGTCCTTATGGCGCGGCCCGTCATTTTCCCTGAAGACCGGCGATCGGATCGAGCTTGGATGCCTGGTGGGCGGGCTGGAGCCCAAAGAACAGTCCAACCGCCACCGAGGTACCAAGACCGCTGACCACCGAAATTCCGGAAATCAGAAATTCCCAGTTGGTAAAACGGCAGATCGTCCAGGTCGCGACGAGGCCAAGCAAAATGCCAAGCACGCCGCCGGCTATCGTCAGGATAACGGATTCTATAAGGAACTGGATCCGGACGTCCCGCTTTCGGGCACCCAAGGCGCGGCGAATGGCGATTTCAGTGCGTCGTTCCGCGACCGAAACAAGCATGATGTTCATGATCCCTATCCCGCCGACGACAAGTGAAATGCTGCCCACCGCGCCGAGCAACAGGGCGAATACCCCCATCTGCTCCTCCATCCGGGCGATAAGCTCCCTCGCGGTGACGATGTTAAGCGTCAAATCGGGTGATCGCGGACGGAAATACGACCGGACGTCCTCAGCCGCGTCCTCGTGATGCACGCCCTCACCCGACCGGGCTACAATAACCTCGATCCCGGGTTCCGAACCGAATCGCTGCGTCGTGGTGACCGGAACCAAGATGGAGTTATCCACGTCAAGATGGACCGGTATCGCGTAATTTGGCGGCTTATGGCCCAGCACGCCAACGACCGTGAATAGACCCTCTTCGGTTTCGATGATCTCCCCCAGGATTTGGCCAGCTCCCGTAGCGCGCATCTCCTCCGCCAAATTGAAGCCGATGACACAGAAATACCTATCCACATCCAGGTCCGAAATGAACCTACCCGCCTGGAGCGACAGCTTGTGTATGTCCGCGAAGGATCGAGTGACACCAAGAAGCGATCCCTGTCCGGCCGATCTGCCGGCAAAGCGAAACTGGCTAAAGCCGGACGTCATCGGCGCGGCCTGTATGATCGACGGGACCGTCTCCGCCAATAGCAAGGCATCCTCAAGGCCGATCGTCACGGCGCCGCCCATGTTTTCCTGGCGGATTACAACAATATCCGTGCCAAGCGCTTCGAACTGCCTGCGGGCCTGTTCTTTCGCGATCTCGCCTAGGGAAACCATCGCAATGACCGACGATATTCCGATCATCACCCCGATCAGGGCCAGAACCGTGCGCAAACTCGCTTTACGCAGGCTTTCGATCGCTTCGCGGGCGTTAGCGGCAAGAAGGACCGAAGGGCGTCTCGGCATATTCGCGGGAGCGTCTGTCACAATCCGTACGCCAGGTCCGGGTCCGTTCCCGCATCGGATTGTCTCGAATTCGGGCTATTGACAGCGACTTTCGACTCGAAGAGTTTTCCGTCGCGAATGCGTGTCTGACGCATGCACCTGCGCGAGACCACCGGATCATGTGTGATGATCATGATCGTGATGCCACCCTCTGAGTTCAGCTGCCGGAGCAGATCCAGTACCTCGCCCGCCGTTTCGGAATCCAGCGCGCCGGTGGGCTCGTCGGCCAGAAGCAGCACAGGATCGCCGATCAGCGCCCGGGCGATAGCGATTCTCTGTTTCTGTCCCCCTGAAAGCTGGTTCGGTCGATGATCGATCCGGTCCGCCATACCGACCCGCTCCAGGATCTTCCGTGCTCGGCGGCGCATATCCGGGCGCCGACTGCCCCGGTATACCAATGGCAGGCAAACGTTCTCGAGCGCCGTCAGATGCGGCAGCAGGTGGAATGACTGGAACACGAAACCGATATGTCTGTTCCTCAGCACGGACAATTCGTCGTCCCGCAGGCCGGAAACATCGCGTCCGTCGAGGAAGCAGGACCCGGATGTTGGACGATCCAGCAGACCGATGATGTTCATGAGCGTCGACTTGCCGCTACCCGACGGCCCCATGATAGAAACCATATCACCGGCGCTGACTTCCAGATCCACCCCTCGCAGGATCTCGGTCGTTACCGGCCCGATCTGGAAAGCCCTCCGTATCTGGGCAAGCCTCAACATCC
>JAPOUP010000121.1 GCA_026708635.1 Rhodobacter sp. | reverse complement strand
CGGGAACTCGATTACTAAAGGCACGCCGGTATTCAGTCATCGCACATAACTCCTTAATCCCCCGGTCTTTTGCGAAGCAGCTTAACCGTAATTCCAAGCTCTGGCGGGAAGTTATTCCACACCAGATCGTGGGCCGATAAAGGGTCTGGAGAATCGCAATGCCGCGGCGGCAACGGTTTTTCCCGATCCTTTCCATCCAGTCTATGGGCATCGCTATGTATTCCCTGACGCGTCGAAGATCAGGAAACATTGCAATGGTGTCACGAACTGGTTCCGGAACTCCGGACCCAGCGGCTTCCCGCTGGAGGCACGGCGGACGGCGGGAAAGAGTCCACATTCTCCACACGGTCGGGTATCATGAGATCAAAAGAAATACCGGTCGGCGCATTCGGGCAGTAAATCCATGAGCAAATCAGGTAAGGGAAAATCGCACGGCGCGAGATCCCTAGATAGGCGGCGGCGCGGAAAAGGGAAACGCCGGGCGGGACGGTCCGGATCACCGCTGGCTTTTGTTGGCGCGGTTATTGGCTGGGTGATCCTGCGGATCCTTCGGCTGGCAATGGGCATCGGCCTGCGCACGGCCCTGTTTCTGGCGCTCGTCACCGGAGCCGCGGCTTGGTACTATCACTCCGAACTTCCACCGGTTACGGAACTGATCGACGCGCGCACCAGTGGCTCCGTAACCCTACTTGACCGGCATGGCTCGGTTTTCGCCTGGCGTGGCAAACAGTTCGGCGGACTGGTGACATCATCGACAATCGCCCCCGTCCTGAGGAATTCCGTCATCGCCACCGAGGACAGGCGTTTCTACAGACATTTCGGTATCAGTCCGCGCGGAATTGCCGGTGCGGTCTGGATCAATCTAAGTGAGGGACGCGGGCCCTTCGCCGGTCATGGCGGCAGCACCATCACCCAACAGGTGGCGAAGCTGATGTGTCTGGGCGTGCCCTATGACAGCGATAGATGGGACAACGAAGAGGCCTACGAGACCGAATGCCGCCGGGGAACGTTGTGGCGCAAGATCAAGGAAGTGCCGTTCGCCATCGCAATGGAGCTCAAATACACCAAAGACGAGATTCTGACCGTATACCTGAATCGCTGCTATCTCGGCGCGGGAGCCTACGGATTCGAAGCCGCTTCCCAACGCTATTTCGGCAAATCGGCCGCAGACGTGAATGTGGCGGAGGCCGCGATGCTGGCTGGGTTGCTGACAGCGCCGACACGCTACGCGCCGACAAACAATCTGCAGCGCGCCCAGGCCAGGGCATCCACGGTGCTCGATCTGCTCGTCAGGCAGGGCCATATATCCACCGCGGACGCCGCGGCGGCCAAAGCCACGCCAGCGGAACTTTCAGCCGCCGCCCAAGCCCGCGCCGGGGGCTATTTCGCGGACTGGGTCATGGGGCGGGGACCTTCATTTCTGACACGCAGTACAACGGAAGACGTGATCATCAAGACAACTCTCGATCAGCGAATCCAGACCGCCGCTGAAGAGGGGCTAAAGCAGGTTCTGGACGCCAAGCTCATGGACGGTTCCAAGGCACAGGCGGCCGTAGTGGTCATGTCCGCCGATGGCGCGGTCCGCGCTATGGTCGGCGGACGTCGGTTCAAAGGTATCGCCGGGGCGTTCAACCGAGCCATCATGGCAAGACGGCAAACGGGCTCGGCATTCAAGCCATTCGTCTATGCCGCGGCTCTCGAGCATGGCTACCGAGTGGATGATCCGGTTCTGGACGCGCCACTTACGATAGATTCCCCCCGTGCGCCCGCATGGTCGCCCCGTAACTACACCGGGGAATTCGTGGGCGAGACAACCCTGACCGAAGCGCTCGCTCAGTCACTAAACGTCCCGGCGGTGCGTATTTCGGAAGCCGTCGGCCGCGAGCGGGTCCGAAAGGTCGCCGAGACGTTCGGAGTGGCCGGCGATTTGGCCGCCGGGCCGGCGCTCGCTCTCGGAGCATCCGAATCAACTTTGCTGGAGATGACGGGCGCCTATGCGGGAATCCTGAACGGCGGCACCTCGGTCCGGCCTTACGGATTGGTTGAGCTGCGGCTTCTCCACGACCCTACGCCGTTGATGGGCAAGGTTGGTGGATTGGGCGAGCGGGCGGTTTCGCCCGCGGCGGCGCGGCAGCTGGTGTATATGATGTTTGAGGCGGTCGAGCGCGGTACGGGTCAGCGCGCGCGCCTCTCCGGACGCGAGGTCGCCGGAAAGACGGGTACGACGCAGGCGGCGCGGGATGCATGGTTCCTGGGCTTCACGGCCGACTATGTGGCCGGTGTCTGGATGGGCTACGACGACAACACCCCTTTGAGAGGCGTCACTGGCGGAGGGCTGCCGGCGGAGATCTGGCATGAGATCATGCTTCGGGTTCACGAAGGGCTGCCGATACACGACCTGCCGATGATCGCCCCGGATGAATCGCCCCGACGCGCACGGGCCCCGACACCCGTGAACGAACCGCACGTCGGCGTTATCAATGAGTTGCTGCGCACCATCTTCGGCGGCCGTGGTCGCTGAACGCATTGTCCGGACAGCTATGCACCGAACCGCGCCATGATCTATCCGACCTAACCTTGAACCGGGAAAGCATACGCGACGGCATCAGCCACTCGAGGAGGATCGGTGCAGGGACCGGAGATTTGCCGTCAGACGCTCCAAATCCCCGCGAGCACGCTCAAGCAGCCCCCGAACCTCCAGCGCTTCGGTCTTAAGTACGCTGATTCCCGAAAAAAGGATATCGAAAATCAGTGGATCGCCACTTCGCGTGGAGACCATGAAAATCACGTCGATCGCCTGTCCATCATTTATCCGTGCCACGGCCTGGACCTGAAAATGCGACTTCCAGGGTCTGGCGGCAACCACGGAAACTGAACTACCGAAGAACTCCTCAAAACGTGGTGTATACTTACGCGCGAGATATCCCCGGAACGCGTTTCTGAAGGCGACAAGCTGACCGGAGGTCGCTGAGCGCGCCGGGGGACCGAGCGCGCTCCGGGATATGGTTGCCAGATCGCTGTAAGTGTCGAGAATTCGCTCAACCTCACCGACTTTGGTGTCCCGGGAACGGTTCGATCCGAGAGCGGCGTTGATTTCGCCGACCACCCGTTCAATCAGAACTTTCGCCGCTTCAGGCTCCGCGGCGGCGGGGGGCGCCACAACGATGGCCGCGGCACCGCAGGCCATAAGGAACCGCCTCCTGGATGGATCATTCCTCATATGGGTCAAAAACGTATGGGTCATCCGGCCATCCATCGGTATCCTGGTTTAATGCGTCTCCGCCCCCGAGAGCGTAACGTCGTGAGTCCAGATAGTTCAGGCGAAGCTGCTCGTAGGAATCGGAACTATAGTACAGCGTTGAATCGATTATGTCACCCAAACGATACCTTATACCCAGCCTGGATGCCCAGTTCGCCCCAGATACGACCCTTCCGCCTTCGCGGGTCAAGACGTTCGGAACCGGATTCAAGAGGAAATCCGCAACCTTACCCACCGTATCACGTCCAGTCGACGGACCCAGGACCGGCAATTCCACATAGGGGCCTTCCGCAAAGCCCCATCTATGCAGTGTTTCGCCGAAATCGCTTTCACGTGCGGGCAGGGCCATCGATGCCGCCGGATCGAGAATTCCGGCGATCCCGACGGTCGTGTTCACCAGAAATCTCGCGAAATTGCTCGCCGCATCGTCGAAATTGGCCTGCAGGACGTTGTTAACGATCGTCCCGGGCAGACTGGCGTTGCTCGCGAAATTGTCGATGCCGCGCGTCACAGGTTTCGGAACGATCGATCCGTAGACGGTTGCCGCAGGCCTGAAAAGCACGCTGTCAAAGCCTTTGTTGAAACCGTGCGACACCCGGTTTATGTCTTCAAGTGGATCGTTTGTGACATACTCGATTTCAGCCGGACCGCAGGCGGAGAGACCGGCCAGCGCCCACGCGGCAAGCATTGCTGCACGAATACAATCCATTCTCGAGGAACCGCCGTTCAATCCCTGAAATCCAACATGGCAAACTCTTGGCCTCCAATCCATTATCCATTTCGGCGGAAGCGTCAATACGACCGATCCAGACTCCTTCCGGCCGTTCGTTTCGCGCGGAACCGATACCCGGACGGATTCCATGGATATCCGCGAGGCGATGTCCGGATGGAGCGCCATGTGGGTTCGCACGCCGCAATCCCGCGCACCATCCTGAGGAGACCTCACGCATGAGATTTGAAACCCCTCTCGTCTCCGCTCGCCTGATCCGGCGCTACAAGCGGTTCCTGTCCGATTTCGAGCTGGAGGACGGTCGGAAAGTCACCGCGCATTGCCCAAATCCGGGATCGATGCTTGGACTGGCCGATCCCGGCGTACGTTGCTGGCTGGAACCCAATGAAAACCCGAAGCGGAAACTCAGGTTCGGCTGGCGCATAGTCGAGCTTGGCGACGGCCATCGTGCCGGAATCGATACGTCGGTGCCGAACCGGCTGGTCGGCATGGCGCTGCGGGAGCGGCGCATAGCCGAACTGTCAGTCTATGGCGGGCTGCGACCGGAGGTGCCCTACGGAAAGCGCAGCCGCGTCGATTTCCTGCTTCGTGAAACGGGCCTCCCCGATGCCTATGTCGAGGTGAAGAACGTTCATTTACGGCGCGACGGTGACTGGGCGGAATTTCCTGACAGCGTGACTGCCCGCGGCGCGCGACATCTCGGGGATCTGGCGGAAATGGTCACGCGGGGCCATCGCGCCGTGATGCTCTACATCGTCCAGCGCACCGACTGTGAACGCTTCAGGCTCGCCACGGATCTGGATCCGGCCTACGCCGCCGCCTTCACGCGGGCGCGCAACGCCGGGGTGGAGGCCATCTGCTACGACTGCACGGTTTCCACGGATGGGATCTCGCTTCGTCGGGCGCTTCCCGTCGTGGCGTGAACGGGCGGCAAACGGACACCGGTGGGGACAGGCCACGTGCCCGGCCTCCCGGCGGCCCGCCGCTCTTTCCACCCGTTATCAGCGGGCTGACCTCTGGCCCTTTCCGACAGGTTGTCCTAGGTAACCCCCTATGGCCGCAGGGAGAGCAGGCGTGGACAAACGCAATCGGGAACATCTGACAAGGGACGGAATCCGCCTTCATGAGCCCGGCGATTTTGAAGGCATGCATCGCGCGGGTCGCCTCGCGGCTGAAATACTCGACGCCGTGGCACCCATGGTACGTGTGGGCCAGAGCACCGGTGCCCTTGATGAAGCGATCGGAAAGCTTATTGACGACGCCGGGGCGGTTTCGGCTACCATCGGCTACCGGGGATACAGGCACGCAAGCTGTATTTCCGTGAACCACGTCGTATGCCACGGGATTCCAAGTAAACGGAAAGTTCTCAAGAACGGGGATATCCTGAACATCGACGTCACCGTGATCGTCAATGGATGGCATGGCGACTCATCCAGGATGTATACGGCCGGGACGATCTCCCGCAGGGCCGAACGGCTGATCCGGGTGACGCACGACGCGTTAATGCGGGCCATAGAGGCCGTACGGCCGGGGAACACGTTCGGAGACGTTGGCCACGCGGTCCAAAATTACGTCGAAAGCCACCGCATGTCGGTCGTACGCGAATTCTGCGGTCACGGTCTGGGTCAGGTGTTCCACGCCCCGCCCAACGTACTGCATTACGGATCGCCCGGAAGCCACGCCGAGCTGAGAGAAGGCATGTTTTTCACGATCGAGCCTATGGTGAATCTTGGCCGTCCGGAGACCAAAATACTGCCGGATGACTGGACCGCGGTAACACGCGACAGATCGCTTTCGGCACAGTTCGAGCATGCGGTGGGCGTGACGGCGGACGGATGCGAAGTGTTCACGCTTTCCCCGGCGGGGCTCTTCAGCCCGATCCGGAACTGAGCGTACGAGGCGGGTAGAGCCGCACCGATTACCGATCCCCTGTTGTGGTCTGAAATCCGGGTGCCATGGATCTCTGGCCAGCACCCCGGACGGGAACGTCATGGGACCGATCGGTCGCGGAGCGTGTGCGGCCAATTGTCAGGGTTACGGAGCGTGACGTTCCGTCCACGATCATGACTTATCGCATGGGGAAGACGCTTCGCGGCCCGACCGCCGAAGTATCCGACGATGCCGCGGGATCGGTCGCGAACACCGCGTAAAACGGATCATTGACGGAGCCGCCCCTGTCGAAGCGCCTTTGGTGGAACGGGAAAACTAATGGCTATTCCGATCACGGGCGCCATGGATGGCCACGCGGCGGCGTTTCAGGCGGAGACGGCTTCCCTGCGGGAATCGTCCATTAGCCTGCGCATCTCGTTGATCGCTTCCGCGAGTCCGCGGAATACGGCTTCCCCGATCAGGAAGTGACCGATGTTCAGTTCGGCCACTTCGGGAAACGCGGAGATGGATCGGACCGTATCATAGGTCAGGCCATGGCCCGCGTGCACCTCAAGGCCCAGGGAATGCGCGAACGCGGACATGTCCCGCAGCCTTTCGAATTCGCGCCGCGCGTCGTCGAACCGCCCGTCGGAGCGGGCGTCACAATAGGCGCCCGTATGAAGCTCGACCACCGCGGCACCGGTGCGCCGCGCGGCCTCGACCTGCGATGGATCCGCGGCGATGAAAAGCGATACCCGACAGCCGGCATGAGCCAGCGGCGCGATGAAGTCCGACAGCCGGCTCTCGTCACCGGAAACCTCAAGCCCGCCCTCGGTCGTCCGCTCCTCGCGCTTCTCGGGTACGATGCATACCGCGTGCGGCCTGTGCCGCAACGCGATCCCCTGCATCTCGGAAGTGGCGGCCATCTCCAGATTGAGTGGCAGCGAGAGATGCGCCATCAGGCCCTCGATGTCCGCGTCGGAAATATGCCGCCGGTCCTCGCGCAGATGCGCCGTGATGCCATCGGCACCCGCCTCCTGGGCGATTCTCGCGGCCCGGACGGGATCCGGGTAGGACGAGCCGCGTGCGTTACGGACCGTCGCCACATGGTCAATGTTCACTCCGAGCCTAAGTCTGTCCAATTCCCTCACGGGTACCTCCTTAGGGATCCGGCAGTCCGGATCGTTCCGGATCCCGGTCGACCCCCTTCAGTTCTGTCCGGGCCGGCGCGGCGGCCATTTCCGCCTTCGCCAGCTTCTGTCGGCCCTTCTTAAGCCGTTCTTTCAGCTTTTTCACCCGACGTTTCTGATAGGCCCCGACAATGGGAACGGTCAGGAAATAGGCCAGTGTTCCGGCGAGAATGCCCGGAGCGATTCCTCCCGCGACATAGGGCAGGAACACGCGCAGAAAGAACCCCCGCAACTGGCTCCATTCCGTCACGTCGTCGGTGAAAATGGCGGCGATATTGCGCCATAGCTCAACGGTTGCCTCGCTGAATTCCACGAAAATCTGGTTCAGCGGCACGTCCACGGACATGCCGAGAATCCATTCGCCGAGTTCGATGCATAACGCGGCAATGATTGGAAAGGTCAGCGGATTGCCGATGAAAGTCGCCAGCAACGCGGCGATTATGTTGCCCTGGATGACATACGCCACGGCCGCGGCCAGGATGAAGTGAAACCCATACATAGGCGTGAAACAGACAAAAACGCCGGCGGCCACTCCGCGCGCGATCCTGTGCGGTGGGTCGGGAAGGCGGCGTAGACGGTGCACGACGTAATACGCGGCACGCCTCCACCCGCCCCTTGGGTATAGGAACTGGCCAATGACCTGCAGCCAGCTGCGCGCGTCCCGACGTTTGAAGATCACTTTTCGTCCGCAGCTCCCGTCTAAGGCCGCGGCACGCGCTTCAGATCCCGGTACCTGTCGATCGAAGCCACGTCGCTCTCCGCTTCGATTGACAGCACCACGGCATGAAGATGCTCCGCGTCACTGAGGTCCACATCGACTATAAGTTTGTAGAAGTCCGGCTTTCGGTCAATGAACCTAAGATCGGATATATTCGCGCCCTGCTCGCCGATGAGGGTGCAGACCCGGCCGAGAACGCCCGCGAAATTGGAAATCGTGATATCGAAGCTTACCGTATGGACCGCCGGATGCGGTCCGGAGTGCCAGTGAAGGTCAACCCAACGATTGGACTGGTCCTCGAACTCCCGTAAGGCCGGGCAGTCGATCGCATGGACGAACACACCCTTCCCGCTGTATCTGATTCCGGCAATGCGCTCACCCGGTACGGGCTGGCAGCACTGCGCCCGTTCGAAGTTCTGGCCCGTGGCCAGTCCTACCACCGCGCGGGCCGCGTCTATTTCATCGCCGGTTCTCGGCGCGAGTTTCGGATAGAGGGTTCCGACCACCTCGTTCCCGCTGATTTTCGCGCGGCCGAGGCCATCGAGAAGTTCCAGGGAGTCCCGCATCCCCAACTGCCGCGCCGCGGTGGAAAGGGCCTTTTCGGTGGCACGTTTTCCAACATGGTCGAACGCCACCCGCGCGAGTTCCCGACCGAGCCTGACGAACCGTTCCCGTTCCTCCTCGCGCAGGGAGCGCCGGATCGCGGACCCCGCCCGGCCTGTCTTCACGATGCTTTCCCATTCGGCGTGCGGCCGCTGACCTTCCGCGGTGATTATTTCGACCATCTGACCGTTTTTGATGCGTGTCCAGAGCGGTACGCGCTCATGGTCGATTTTCGCGCCGACACATCTGTCACCGATCCGGGTATGGATCGCATAGGCGAAGTCCAAAGGAGTCGCGCCGAGCGGCAGTTTGACCACATCGCCTCTTGGCGTGAAGCAGAACACCTTGTCGGAATACATCTCGAGTTTCACGTCTTCCATGAACTCGTCGTAACTGTCCGATGTCAGACGTTCCGTCAGGTCGGATATCCACTTTGTGGGATCGACCGCGAAGGGGTTTCCCGCTCTGACGCCGTCGCGGTAGGACCAGTGCGCGGCGACCCCGCTCTCGGCCACATCGTGCATCTGCCGAGTGCGGATCTGGATTTCCACACGTCTGCCGGCACGCCCGGACACGGTTGTATGGATCGACCGGTAACCATTGGATTTCGGCTGGCTGATGTAGTCCTTGAACCTGCCTGGCACGGCGCTCCATCTCTGGTGCATCGCACCGAGCGCGCGATAGCAGTCGTCCTTGCCCTCAACCAGGATGCGGAAGCCGTAAATGTCAGAGAGACGGGCGAAACTGAGTTTCTTCTCCTGCATTTTCCGCCAGATGGAATACGGCTTCTTCGCGCGGCCGATCACTTCGGCCTCGACCCCCGCCCGCGACAGTTCCGCCTTGATGTCCAAAGTGATTTTCTGGACCACGTCGCCGGTTTCCTTCTGAAGTTTCAGGAAACGGCGCATGATCGAAACGCGGCCTTCCGGATTCAGTACGCTGAAGGCGAGGTCCTCGAGTTCGTCGCGCATCCACTGCATTCCCATCCGGCCTGCCAGTGGAGCGAAGACTTCCATCGTCTCCCGCGCTTTCTGCCTCTGTTTTTCCCCATTCAGATGCTTGATGGTTCGCATGTTATGCAGGCGGTCCGCGAGCTTGACGAGGATGACGCGCGCGTCCCTGGACATCGCCAGGAGCAGTTTGCGGAAGTTCTCGGCCTGCTCCGTATCCGTGCCGGAAAGCTGCAGGTTGGTCAGTTTGGTCACGCCGTCAACGAGGGTGGCAACCTCGGGGCCGAAACGGCGCCCCGTTTCCTCGAAGGTCGACCTGGTGTCCTCGATCGTGTCGTGCAGCAATGCGGTGACGATTGTCTGATCGTCCAGGCGCATTTCCGCGAGGATGTAGGCGACCTCGACCGGATGGACTATGTAGGGCTCGCCCGACTGGCGGAACTGCCCCCTGTGCATGACTTCGCAGTACTCGTACGCTGCGCGGATCAGCGCTCCGTCGGAATTGGAATTATAGGACCGGAGCTTTTCGACCAGATCCTCGACGTCGATCAGGCGATCCAGTGCCATGGCGGGAGCCGCCCGTTATCCCGGGTCGTGCGCGGCCATTAGCGCGCGCAGCCGGTCCTCCGTCAGGTCATCGTCAATGGGTCGGTCGTCTGTATCCACGGGCAGTGACATCTGGACTTCCTCAGGCGTATCCACCTCGTTCTCATGCTGATAGCTCGCGATCATCCGCTCGCGCAGGTCCTCGGCGCCCTGCGATTCATCGGCGATCTCGCGCAGGGCGACGACTGGATTCTTGTCATTGTCGCGCTCGACGGTGATCGGCGCGCCGGTGGATATCTCCCTGGCGCGGTGGCTGGCGAGCATGACCAGATCAAATCGATTCGGAACCTTGTCGACGCAGTCTTCGACCGTAACACGGGCCATGGCCTCTCCAATTCTGGTTCAGGAAGACGGTAAAGGGGTCTTTTCTACGCGCTGTC
>JAPOUP010000052.1:4954-10382 GCA_026708635.1 Rhodobacter sp. | reverse complement strand
ACTATTGCGTCAGGTGGCTGAAATAGATGTGTCCAGCCGTGATGCGGAGTAGCGACGCGTGCCCTCAGGAGTGCTTGAAACAAGGGGCTTGAACAAGTCATTCGGCATGAATCATGTCTTGCGCGGCATTGACGTATCGCTGGAAGCCGGGACCGTCACCGCCCTCATGGGCGCGAATGGCGCTGGCAAGTCCACACTCGTCAAGGTGATCTGCGGTCACCATGCCGCCGATGGCGGCGAGATGGAACTGGCCGGAACCGCCTTCTCGCCAGTGGACGCCTCAGATGCGGTCTCGAAGGGCGTCGTGACGGTGCATCAATCGATCGGCGATGGCGTGATACCTGAACTGAACGTTGCCAACAACCTGATGCTCGACCGTCTGGTTGACGCGGGCTCCGGTTTCTTCGTGCGCGAGAGGAAGCTTCGGGAGGAGGCGCGCAAGGTGGCCGCCTCGATGGGCATCGACGTGGACATGAAGGCGCGCGTGGCCGATCTTCCGGTCGCCGACCGGCAGATGATCGCGATTGCCCGCGCCATGGCCCGCGCGCCCAAGGTCCTGATCCTGGACGAACCGACCTCCTCGCTTTCGGCAACCGAGGCGACCCGCCTCTTCGCGCTTGTCGACCGCCTTCGGGACCAGGGCGTGGCGATTCTCTACATTTCGCATCGCATGTCCGACATCCGCAGGGTTGCCGACCGGATCATCTGCATTCGTGACGGGGCGGTCTCCGGGGTGTTCGAGGCGGAGCCGCTCGACTACGAAGCAGCGGTCACCTCGATGCTTGGCCACCGCATGACGGATGTCGACATCAGGGTCGAGGCGGGCTCGCGGCCGGTTCTCGAGATCGACGGGCTGCGGCTCCTTCCCGGCGGCGGGAAGGTTGGCCTGACGGCGCGCGACGGAGAGGTCGTGGCGGTGGTGGGTCTCCTGGGCTGCGGCAAGAGCCGTCTCGCCGAGGTGATTTTCGGCATCTCGGCTCCGGAAGCGGGAACGATGCGGATTGACGGCTCGCCTTACCGGCCGAAGTCGGTCGCCGATGCCGTCTCGCGCGGGGTCTTCATGTCGCCAAAGGACCGCGGCTCGAACGCCGTCATTCCGGCCTTTGACATCGCCAGCAACATGACGCTGCCGTTCCTGTCGGCCTTCAGTGCCGGTTCCTTCCTGCAGGGCGGGCGCCTGAGATCCCGGGCGCGGGAAATGTGTAGCCGGCTTGGCGTGGTCCGTCAAAGCGAAAGCGACTTGATCGGAACGCTTTCCGGGGGAAACCAGCAGAAGGTCATGGTTGCGCGATGGCTGATGGAACCCTGCCGGGTCCTTCTGCTCGACGAGCCGTTTCAGGGTGTGGACATCGGCGCGCGGCGAGACATCGGCAGGCATGTCCGCGCCTCAGCAGGGGGCCGCGCGACCCTGGTGTTCATGGCCGAGATCGACGAAGCGCTGGAGATCGCCGACCGCATCGTGGTAATGAGCGAGGGCGTCATCGCGGGCGAACACGTCAACGACAGCGTCGACCTTGCGGCGCTGGTGTCGGACATATCGGGGGCGGAAGCGATACATGCCGGGACGGGCGCGTGAGCGAGCGCCTCCTCGACCTCGCCATCAGGTACGGCTTCCTGATCCTGCTGGCGGGGCTAGTGACATACTTCAGCGTCGCGGCACCGGGATTCTCCAGCCCGCGCTCGGCCGTCTTCGTTCTCCAATCCGTGGCGATTACGGGCGTCCTGGCGTTAGGCGTGACCTGCACCCTGGTGGTCGACGGTTTCGACCTGTCCATTGGGGCGGTCGCCACCTCGGCGCTGATGCTCTCGGCCTATTCCATGGTTATCCTGGAGCAGTCCGCTCCTGTCGCCGTCTTTCTGTGCCTCTTGATGGGCGCATTCGTCGGACTGGTCAACGGGTTGCTCATCGTGAAGTTCCGCGTGCCCGACCTGCTGGCAACCCTCGGCATGATGTTTCTCCTGATCGGCCTTCAACGAATCCCGACGCAGGGCAACTCGATTGCCACCGGAATGTCCCTGGGCGACGGCGAGGTCGCCGAGGGCGCGTTCAGCCAGGCATTCCTGTGGATCGGCCGGCACCGCCTTGATCTGGTGATCGAGCGGCTGGTGCCCATGCCGGTGGTGATCTTCCTCTTGATCGCCGTGCTGGTCTGGCTCTTCCTCGGGTTCACCCGGCATGGACGGTTGATGTACGCCATCGGCTCGAACGAGCGTGCGGCCGGACTTGTCGGCGCGCCGGTGAGCGCCTACAAGATCGCCGCCTACATGATCTCGGGCGTCACCGCTTCCATCGGGGGCATTCTTCTGGCCGCGCGTCTCGGCCGCGGCGACATCGCCAGCGGCAACAACCTGCTTCTCGACAGCGTCGCCGCGGCGCTCATCGGCTTCGCCGTCCTTGGCGCAGCCCGTCCCAACGCCTTTGGCACCGCCGTCGGCGC
The DNA here is from genome assembly GCA_026708635.1 of Rhodobacter sp. Classification (GTDB taxonomy): domain Bacteria; phylum Pseudomonadota; class Alphaproteobacteria; order Rhodobacterales; family Rhodobacteraceae; genus JAPOUP01. The sequence goes on along the minus strand of JAPOUP010000052.1, from coordinate 7,944 downwards.
GCTGTTCGTGGGCATCCTTCTGCAAGGCATGACCATGATGAACGCCCCCTACTACACCCAGGATTTCGTGAAGGGCGCGGTGCTGGTCGCGGCGCTTGTCTTCACGTTCTACCTGTCCTCGCGCCGTTCGGGCGCCGGACATTGAGCATCAGCAGCAAAGGAGGATCCATATCATGCTGAGACGCAACGTTTTCGCGCTGACGGCCGCCGCCGCCATCGCGACCGGAGCCGGTCAGGCAGGGGCGGCGGACATGCCGGCGCCGTTTGACAACGCGGGCGACGTGACAATCGCGCTTGTTCGCTACATCTCGACCGGAGACTTCTTCCAGGCCTATCTGTCCGGGGTCGAAAGCCAGGCCGCGGCGCTTGGCGTCGAGCTTCGCGTCTTTGACAGCCGCCAGGACGCGGCGCTTCAGGCTGACATGGTGGATCAGGCCATCGCGCTTGGCGTCGATGGAATCGTCATCCAGCACGGGCTGACGGAATCGATGAAGGACGCGGCGCAGCGCGCCGTCGACGCGGGCATCAAGGTCGTCGCCTTCGACGTGAACGTCGAAAACGCCGCCATCCCGCAGATCGAGCAGTCGGACTACCTGCTGGGCCGGCTCGCGCTCGATCAGGCCATCGAGGACCACGGCACCAGCTGGACCGCCGGCTATGTCTATGTCCCCGGCATCGCGCCGCTTGACCGCCGCCACGTGGCCTGGGAGGAGACCAAGGCCGCAAATCCCGGCATCACCGAGACGGCGCGGTTCGGCACGCTTGACAACCCGATCGCGAATTCCATCGCCAACCAGGCGCGCGCCGTTCTGCAGGCCAATCCGGACATCAACGTGGTCTTCGCGCCCTATGACGAATTTGCCAAAGGCGTCAAGATAGCGGTCGACGAAGCCGGGCTGACCGACGACATCGACATCTACTCGGCGGACGTTTCCACGGCCGACATCTCGGCCATGCGGGAACCCGGCTCGGCCTGGGTTGCGACGGTTGCGACGAACCCGGCCGTGGTTGGCGAGGCGTCGGTCCGCGCCCTGGCCTTGATGCTGGCGGGCGAAGACCCCGGCGCTTCGGTTATCGTGCCGCCGACGCTGATCACCCAAGCCTTCCTCAATGGCGAGGACATCAGGAACATGGATGATCTCGGCGCGAAGATGCCGCAGTTCCAGCACGCTGACGTTGCGATGTCCGACTGGATGCCGCTGCCGCCGCGCTGAGTTCTGGCGCCGCCGCACCAAGGCACGGTACTTGCAACCGAAACGACCGCTTCCGACTGGCTTCCGCCATCCGCCCGAGGCACCGGCTTCCCGGCCGACGCGCGACGGGAATCCGGCTGGGGGCATGGCCATTGGAATCCGGCGTCGCGCGTCCGGGCATGAAACCCGGAGCGTTGGGGGGACACCTGTCTCCGGGGCTGTCAGCCGGCCGCGGAGCGGCCGGCCGCCTCCCGCGACGCATGACGGGGCGCCGAACCCTGGCCTGCCGACGCGGCGGATGACCGGCAAGCCTCCCGAGGGTGCGCCTTTGGTGTGGAGAACGGACGTTCCCGCCTGCGCCCAAGGCGGCTCACACCCCTGTCCGAGGCGCTGTCACGGTCCTGGTGCGCCGGCGGCTTTCCGCGGACTCGAAAGCTTCACGGGCCGGCCCTGCGACGTCGCCGAAGACTGTCTGGCCCAAGCCCGCTACGACGACGTCCCGTCCCTCGCCAATGTCGAGGCCGCCTGATGGAGCGTTTTGGGGTCACCTACCGCCTCGTCGCTCCCGATGAAGCCCGAGCGACGTCGCTTGCCGAAGCCGTTGCGCTGGAAAACACGCTGGAAATCCCGCGCGACCTAGTTCCAGGGGGCTATGTCGAGGATGTGGTGCTCGGCAGGGTCGACGCGGTCGAGCGAACGGGCGAGTCCGTTTGGGCGGCCCGCATCAGCTACCACATCGATGCCGCTGGACGGGAACTGCCGCAGCTAATGAACGTGATCCTCGGCAACGCTTCGATCCTGAGGGGCGTGAAGGCGATTGGCCTGCAGGCGAACGACGACCTGCGCGAGCGGTTCCCCGGGGCCCGGTTCGGCGCCGAGGGCCTTCGCAGGCTCACCGGACGCGCATCAGGCGGCTATCTCTGCCCGGTTATCAAGCCGCAGGGTTCGGACACGGACACGCTGGCCAGGCTGTGCTACTTGACGGCGCGCGCGGGCGCCGACATCGTCAAGGAAGACCATGGGCTTGCCAACCAGGACGCCGCCCCGTTCCGCGAACGGGTGAAGGCGTGCGCCGCGGCAGTGGCCCGCGCAAACGAGGAACGCGCCGCCGAAGGCGACGGCGCGCGCGCGCTCTATCTACCGAACATTGGCGGGCATGGGGATGAGGTCCGCGACCTGGCTTTCCATGCCAAGGAGGCCGGTGCGAAGGGCATACTGGTGATCCCGGGACTCTTCGGGTTCGACGCCATCAACAGGCTGGCGCAGGATCCGGACTTCGACCTGCCAATCATGGCGCATCCCAGCCATCTGGGCCCCTATGTGCTTTCATCCGGCCAAGGTTATGGCCACGGCATGCTCTTTGGCCAGATGATGCGCCTGGCGGGTGCCGATATCTCGGTCTTTCCACACCATGGCGGGCGCTTCGGGTTTACCTTGCGGGAATGCGAGGACATCGCTCGCGCGTGCCGTGACGCGGACGGCGTCGGAAGGCCGATTTTGCCAAGCCCCGGGGGCGGCATGTCCGTCGATCGCCTGCCCGACATCATCGCGCTGTATGGCGAAGACTGCGTTTGCCTCCTTGGCGGGAGCCTGCTGCGTCACGGCGAACGCATCGGTGACGCCATCAGGGACATGCGCCAGGCGCTCGGTGGATAGGTGCCGATCATTGGGTTCGAACATGGCGGCTTCCGCCCCGAAGCGGCGTGCGACGAGGCGGATTCGACAGGGAACCGAGGAGGCCGCGGAAGCGTATCAAGAGCCTCGCTCGGGTGGAGCGCGCGTTCCGCACGATGAGGT
>JAPOUP010000052.1:0-4871 GCA_026708635.1 Rhodobacter sp. | reverse complement strand
GCATGCTGGCCTGCCATGTGGAATGGCACGTGCGCCGGCGCCTGGCCCCGATCCTCTCCGGGGACGACGACCGCGAGGGCGCCCGGGCGCTCCGGATCACGCCTTCCCGTTTCTGGCGACGCCGACACGGACGCAGGCGCGGGCCTTCGGGCTGCTGGAGGTCGACGCCGCCCGGGATGTTGCCATGTAAATGGCGGGGCGGATGCCCCAGAACCGGCGTTTGGCCCTTGAAACGCCCGGGATTCCTGCCTGCCCCTTAAGTGAAGATCCGCTTAAGGCGCGAATCGGCCTTTGACTCGCCTCGCCTCCGGGCCGATATTCGGCACATGGCGCTTCCCGCTGGATTCCTTGAGGAACTCAATTCCCGCATCTCGCTCGCACAGGTCGTGGGCCGCAAGGTCGTCTGGGATGCCAGGAAGTCCAACCGGGGAAGGGGCGACATGTGGGCGCCCTGTCCTTTCCATCAGGAAAAAACCCCTTCTTTTCATGTGGATGACCGAAAAGGCGTATATTACTGCTTTGGCTGTCACGCCAAGGGTAACGCGATTACCTTCGTCTGCGAGACCGAAAACGTACCGTTCGTCGAGGCGGTGGAAATTCTTGCCCGCGAGGCGGGCATGGAAATCCCGGCTCCGGATCCCAAGGAAAGGGAGAAGGCGAACCGCCAGGCTGACCTCGTCAATGTCATGGAGCAGGCCGTCCGGCATTACCGGCTGCAGCTGAAGACCGCATCCGCCACGGTGGCGAGGGAGTATCTCTCCGGCCGGGGTCTTTCCGGACCGGCGATCGATCATTGGGAGATCGGCTTCGCGTCCGACCGACGACGCGGGCTCTATGAGCATCTGATCGGTAAGTCCGTGGCGGCCGACCTCATAATCGCGGCGGGTCTGGCCGCCGTACCCGACGACGGTGGGGCACCGTATGACCGGTTTCGCGGGAGAATCATCTTTCCGATACGCGATGGTCGGGGACGCGCGATCGCGCTGGGCGGTCGGGCGATGAATCCTGACGCGCGCGCGAAATACCTTAACTCCCCCGATACGGAACTGTTCGACAAGGGCCGCATGCTGTTCAATTTCGGCCCCGCGCGAACCGCGGTCGGTAAAGGCCAGCCGTTGATTGTCGCCGAAGGCTATATGGATGTGATCGCGCTTCACGAAGCCGGATTCACCGGTGCCGTCGCTCCATTGGGCACCGCGGTGACCGCCCCGCAACTGGCGCGGATGTGGAGTATCGCGCCCGAGCCGATCATTGCGCTGGACGGCGACAGGGCGGGACTGGGCGCGGCGATGCGGTTGGTTGACCTGGCGCTGCCGTCCCTCGCCGCGGAAAGGTCGCTGCGCTTCTGCGTTATGCCGCCCGGGAAAGATCCCGATGACGTGATCCGGGCGGGCGGTGCCGTGGCAATGCGGCGGGAACTCGATAGGGCACAGCCCCTGTTCGCCATGCTCTGGGAGCGCGAAACGCGGGATAGGGAGTTCGCCGGTCCCGAAGAGAGAGTGGCGCTGGAGAAGCGGCTGGGCGACGCGATCGGTCGGATCACCGACCCGACTCTACGCCGCCACTATTTTCAGGAGGTCAAGGATCGGCTGTTCAGCATGCGAAGGCGGACGCCGGCGGCAACGCAAAGGGGCGGCCAGGGCGCGGGAAGCGGTGGGCAGGCCCTGGAGCGCACGAAAAGATCGCCCATCATGACGGTTGGTTCCGACATGGTCCTCGAATCCCAGATTCTGGCAACCGTCATCGAATACCCCGATGTGCTTCCGGGGATTCTCGAAGATCTCGAGGCGGTCGAGTTCGTGGATCCATTCCATGACAATATCGCGGGGGCGATGGTCACCTTCGATGGCGCCGCCTCGGAATTAAGGGTCCATCTGGTGGACAGGGTGGGTGCGCAGGCACTTGAACAATTCCTCTCACAACCCCACATTACCTTTCCCCAGCTTATGGCGGAGGTATCTGAATTGGAGTACGTCCACTCGGTGATCACCGATACGTTGAAAGTCGTGAGGGCGAGGCGGGCGGCGGAATCCGAGGCTTCGGAGGCGCGGGAAAACCGCGACGGGCTGACGAGTGAGATTGAGACCTCTCGGCTCAAGGATGCCGCGGAAGCGCTCTTCCGCGCGGAAAGTGGACCAAAGGAAGACAGAATAGAATACGACATCGCGCCCAGCGGCGCGAAAATGATCCGGGCTGAACGTAACGAGCTTGAAAGGGCGATCAGCGGGACTTCAGCCAGACCGGCCCGGGCTCGTTGACGTTGATATTCGATGGACAAATCCGATGACCATGCCGCGCGGATCGCCGGTTCGCGCTACGTGACTCCTTGGGTACCCAGTTCAGCGCTAGGCATTTAGGAGCGCCCAATGATTGTGAAGGACGCAAAAGACGTCGACGATCGAAAGTCCGACGGCGCGTATGTCGAGGCGATGATCGACAGCGGCAATTCCAGTATCAAGCAGATGATCGCCGAAGCCCGCGAAAGGGGTTATGTCACCTACGATCAGCTTAACAAGGTGCTGCCGCCGGAACAGGCGAACTCCGAACAGATCGAGGACGTTATGTCGATGCTCTCCGAGAGGGGCATCAATATCATCGAGGATGAGGATATCGAGGAAGCGTCCGATGCCGCGGCCGTCAAGGTTCCGAGAAAAAACGGGGCTTCCGGTGACACGCGTGGCGCGAAGGCTGACGAGGCGACGGAGGTGCTCAAGACCTCGACGTCGCGGGAAGTGGCCGTCACGGCGACCGAAACCGAGAAACTCGACCGCACGGACGATCCCGTACGCATGTACCTGCGCGAGATGGGCGAGAAGGATCTTCTTTCCCGCGAGGGTGAAATCGCGATAGCGAAACGAATCGAGGCGGGCCGCAACACCATGATCGCCGGTCTGTGCGAAAGCCCGCTGACGTTTCAGGCGATCACGATCTGGCGTGACGAATTGCTCAACGAGGAGGTCCTGCTGCGAGACGTGATCGACCTCGATACGACGTTCGTTGCCGTGAACGATGGGGAAAGCGCGGAGGACGAGGAAGAAAGTATAGAGGACGACGGGGACGGTGCGGAAGACGGGGAAGCGGGCGCGGAGGACGCGGGCGGCCTGGAGAAGTATGCTGGCGGAGATGGTGCGGAACCGGGTCGGGAAGAGGTGGCGGAAGAGGCGCGGGAAGACGGCGGAGACCGGAGTGGCGACGACGGGGATGAGGAGGAAGAGGAAGACGATCCGCTTCTGGATTCCAACGATGATGAAATGGAAGAGGACGAGGATGAGGAGGACGATGAGCAGGAGCAGTCAAACATTTCCTACGCGGCCATGGAAACCGCCCTCAAACCCCGTGTCCTCGATCTCCTTGACAGTATTGCCGGCAATTACGCCGGTCTTTCGGATATGCAGAACCAGAGGATGTCGGCCACGCTGAACGAAGAGGATTCCTTTGGGGCCAGGGCGGAAGAGGGATATCAGCTTCTGCGCTGGGAATTGGTGAAGCAGGTCAACGAACTCCACCTGAATGGCCAGCGGATCGACTCGCTGGTCGAGCAGCTCTACGAAATCAACCGCCGGATCACGTCGATAGACTCCAGCATGGTGAAACTGGCCGACCAGGCCCGGATCAATCGTCGCGAGTTCATCCAGGAGTATAAGGGATGCGAGCTCGATCCGACCTGGCTGGATCGGATGTCCGAGAAGCCCGGCCGCGGCTGGAAGGCGTTCGTCGAGCGCTCGGCGACACGGGTTGAGGAACTGCGGGCGGAGATGGCGCAGGTCGCGCAGTATGTCGGCGTGAACATTCACGAATTCCGGCGTATCGTGCAGCGGGTCCAGAAAGGCGAGAAGGAGGCCAGGCAGGCCAAGGAGGAAATGGTTGAGGCCAATCTCCGGCTGGTGATTTCCATCGCCAAGAAATACACCAACCGTGGCCTTCAGTTCCTGGACCTGATCCAGGAAGGCAATATCGGATTGATGAAGGCGGTGGACAAGTTCGAATACCGCCGCGGTTATAAGTTCTCGACCTACGCGACGTGGTGGATCCGCCAGGCGATCACGCGGTCAATCGCCGATCAGGCGCGTACGATCCGGATTCCGGTCCATATGATCGAGACAATCAACAAGCTGGTGCGCACCGGCCGCCAGATGCTGCTGGAGATCGGCAGGGAGCCGACGCCGGAAGAGCTCGCCGAGAAGCTTCAGATGCCGCTCGACAAGGTCCGTAAGGTGATGAAAATCTCCAAGGAGCCGATCTCGCTTGAGACGCCCATCGGTGATGAGGAGGACAGCCAGCTCGGTGACTTCATCGAGGACAAGAACGCGATCCTGCCCCTGGATTCAGCCATACAGGAAAATCTCAAGGAGACCACAACGCGCGTTCTCGCTTCGCTGACGCCGCGCGAGGAACGGGTGCTTCGGATGCGGTTCGGCATCGGCATGAATACGGATCATACGCTGGAGGAGGTTGGCCAGCAGTTCAATGTCACTCGCGAGCGTATCCGGCAGATCGAAGCGAAGGCGCTCCGGAAGCTGAAGCATCCGAGTCGGTCCCGCAGGCTGAGATCGTTCCTCGATCACTGACCGGTCTGTATCACGCCGCCGATGAAACGGTGACGGCATTGCGTTTGCGATGCCGGAATTCGGCGGCATTCCGGTCTCCCGGCGCGGATCGTTTGCGTAGAGCCTCTTGCACAATTATCGCGGTTCCGGCGGCCCTGGCCAGCCTCCGGCGCGTCCGCCGGGATTCCGACACCGGACTCCGGGGTCTCCAGCCCATCTTTAACAAAATTTCTCGAAGAACGCACAAATCCGGGCCCCGGCGCCACTCCGAAGCGCAACGCCGGGCGATTCGCAGGATGAATGTCAACGGGCCCTAGCGCAGCC
>JAPOUP010000172.1 GCA_026708635.1 Rhodobacter sp. | reverse complement strand
CTGAACTGACCGTATGGGCGGTTCCGTGGTTCCGGTCAAGTACGGAATTACATTGCTGTGGCATGGCGGAACTCCGTGTCAACTTTCCTCCGTGAAACGCCGACCGCGTTCCCTCATTCCCTTCGGGGATTGCGGGGCAAATGGAAGTTCACTACCTTTTGGGGCATTGTCCCATTCTAGGAGGAGGACAGTGGGAAATCGGGATTACAGTCTGCTGGGACCAAACGGGCGGCACGCTCTCAGAATCGGGCTTGCCGCGGCCGACTGGTATCACACCGATATCCCGAGAGCGGATATGAAATCGCTGATGAGGCGCCGCGACGGCCCGGCGCTCCGGGATTCCGTAATATACTACGGAGCCATGGTTTCTCTGGCGGGTGCCGGAATCGCCGCTTGGCCATCCTGGTGGTCGTTCCCGATCTGGATCGCCTACAGCGTTCTGTATTCATCCGGGGCCGATAGCCGCTGGCACGAAGCCGGACACGGAACCGCGTTCAGGACCGGCTGGATGAACGGTGTGGTCTACCACATCGCTTGCTTTATGCTGCTCCGGAACCCAACGTTGTGGCGGTGGTCGCACGCGCGTCACCATACCGACACGATCATTGTCGGACGTGACCCGGAAATCGTCACGATGCGTCCACCGGCGATACTCAAGGCACTCCTTCTGTTTTTCGGCTCGCACCAGCGCGACGGTTTCGTCGCGATGCTTCGCCATGCGGCGATAGGACTCAATGACGAGGAAAAGGACTACGTGCCCGAGTCGGAACGGGGCAGGGCGACTTCAGTAGCGAGAATCTGGACTTCGGTATTCGCGACGACGCTCGGGATCGCTCTTTGGACGGGGTCGCTTCTGCCGTTCATGGTGGTGGGCCTCGGGCCGGCAGTACTTGGATCATGGCACTTTGCCCTGACCGGGCTCCTGCAGCATACGGGTATGGCGGACAATGTGACTGACCACCGGTTGAATACACGCACGGTCTACCTGAATCCGGTCAGTCGGTTTATCTACTGGAATATGAACTATCATGTCGAACACCATATGTTTCCGATGGTACCCTACCACGCGCTGCCGAAGCTACATGAGATGATCAAGCACGACCTGCCCGAGCCGAATTCGGGCCTGATGGAAGGTATGGGAGAGGTTATCTCCGCTCTACGCAGGCAGTTGACCGACCCGGAATACCGAATCGAGAAGACGTTGCCGAAAACCGCCCGGCCGTACCGCATGGACCTGCACGACATAGCGCTCGACATGCCGGCCGCTGGATAATGCCGGAGTAGGCGCGGGAGATGAAATTGCGTAAAACGCCATTGCGGGACACCGGAGTCGAGATCACCGAGCTTTCTTTCGGGACGTCCGGTTTGGGAGACATGCCCGATACCTATGGATACTCGGTGAATGAGACGCGTGCCCGGGAAACCATCCACGAGATCCTCGACGGTCCGGCCAACGTCATCGACTCGTCGCGCAACTATGGCCACGGACGGGCGGAGGAACGCATCGGGAGCGTGATCCGCGAGAGAGGTGGACTCCCCGACGGGTTTGTCATCTCGACCAAACTTGATCGCGACATGGATACCGGTCGTTTCGACGCCGACCGGGCCCGGAAGTCGCTGGAGGAAAGCCTGGAAGCTCTTTCGGTGGACCGCGTGCAGTTATTGCATCTCCACGATCCCGAACACGCCCGGGATCTGGGAGAGATCACCCGACCGGGCGGAGCCATCAGTGAACTCTTCAGGATGAAGGAGGAGGGGCTGGCAAAGGCGGTGGGTCTGGCCATGGGTCGGATCGACATAATGCTTCCGGTTCTACGGGACTGGCCATTTGACGCCTTGATCAGTCACAACCGGTATACCCTCCTGAACCGCAGCGCGGATGCGATGTTCGACTTCGCCTGGAAAAATGGGATCGCGATCATCAATGCCGCGCCGTTCGCGAGTGGTGTGTTGGCCAAGGGCACGACCGAATCACGGCTGGTTACCTACCGGCAGGCGAGCGATGAGGAACTTGAGCCCGTGCGGGCGATCGAGGCCGTCTGTGCCGTGCACGGCGTGCCGCTTGCGGCGGCCGCGCTTCAGTTCTCCATGCGCGACCCGCGAATTGCCTCGACCTTACTGGGCGTTACGCGCCCGGAGCGTGTCGGCAAAGCCTCAAGGCTTGCCGAAACGCCTATTCCCGATGCCGCATGGGCGGCGCTGGCGTCACTGAAATACGGGACGGATGATCCGGAGAGGGATCGACGGTATACACCGGGTTGACCGCTGTCCGCGCCGCCGGCGTCTCAGGTCATCCGTCTACGGTGGTTCGAGCGGGAATATCGTATGGTTCGGCCCGGATCCGTTGGTTCCGTGTAGGGTTTCTCCCACGGTGAGTCACAATGTCAGGGAAGTCCGACCCACTATCGCACTTGATCACAGGGGTCCTGTATGAGGCAGGGAGCGTTGGTTCATGATTCGGTTTCCGGGACCGTTTCGACGAAGGGGCGAAGTGTGTCGGTGAATTCCGGGGCCGGGCCTGACGTCATGACCGGGACCGCCTGTGGTGAGGGTCTGGTGGTGTATCGAGTTCGGAAGGTTGGTATCGCCGCTTTGTAACCGCAGGTCCGATGCGATCGTCGAGAATGGCCACGACCGCATGATTTCGTTAGGCTCGCTATCCGTATCGCGCGTCGTGAACTACCGCGAACCGCGATTTGATCGGCGTTCATTCCGGTGCGACGCGCCGGGTTGAGCCTCGCGCGGGTCCTTTCCCGGGCACCGCGCCGGTTGGGGTGCCGGCATGTCCGATGGGCCCTTCGGGTGCCGCGCACCTCAGATGCGGTATCCTTGAGCTGGACGGCTGGGTTGTCTCGGTGCTTTGCGGGACCGGGAGGCGGACATCATATGCGACATGAAGGCGTGCGGAGACCGGCTCTCCTTCGTCCTATGCTTCCGGCATGGGTTCTGCGATACGGTGACGATATCTGAATGGATCGATCCATGTTCACGGGAACCAATACGGGGCACTCATGAAGGAAATCGCGTTTTCACTCGAGCTTGGAGACCATCCTGACGGTATCCAGAAATTCCTGGACTGGAACGGAAGCGCCGGGTCGGAGGGCATACGGGATATCGCCGCCGCCGGCGTGATCTCGCAAAACGTGTATCTGGACGGGAACCGATTGTTCATGGTTTTGCGGGTCGAGGACGACTTTGATCGCCAAGCGGACTTACGAACTTACCTTCTGGAAAAAATTCCGCGGGCAGAGGATAGGTACGCTCCGGCGCCCGGCGGGGGTGATGGGTGGGTGCCGATGGAACGGATTTACGACCTGAACGCGACTCTGCGGGAAGTCGGCGGTGACCCGAGGCCGCTGCGGACGACCGGACCGGTCCTTGACACGCACCAGCACTTCTGGAGGATTGACCGGGGTGATTATTCGTGGATGTCGCCGGACTCGGGCATCCTTTACCGAGACTACCTTCCCGACGATCTGGCGCCTCTCCTGCGACAGGCGGGCGTGACCGGAACAATCCTCGTGCAGGCCGCTGATACCGAAGCCGAAACGGATTTCCTGCTCGACCTCGCCGACCGCTGCGACTTCGTTGTCGGTGTCTGTGGCTGGCTGGATATGGACTGCGATGGATTTTCCGCCCGTCTGGACCACTACAGGAGGAATCCACGTTTCGTCGCCTTTCGGCCAATGCTTCAGGATCTCGAAGATGACGACTGGATCCTCAAACCGCGCGTTCTCGAGAACCTCGCCTATGTCGCCGGTGTCGGCATGCGGTTCGAGTTTCTGACAAAGCCGCCACAGCTTCCGTATGCGGTTGAGGCGATAAAGCGCACACCGGGGCTCCGGGCTGTGATGAACCATATGTCGAAGCCGTACATCGCCGACGGGACGCTGGAGCCGTGGGCCAGCCAGATCGCCGAGCTTCGCGCCTTTCCCGATGTATACTGTAAAATATCCGGAATGGTGACCGAGGCCGATCGCGGAAAATGGGGGCCGGAAGACCTGCGTCCCTACATTGCCCATATCCTTGAGGTGTTCGGGCAGGACCGGGTGATGTTCGGATCGGACTGGCCGGTCTCACTGCTGGCGGCGACGGGTTACGGCGATGTGATGAACGCGCTGCGCACCGTTGTCGGGCCGCTACTGGACATCGACGGACACCGCAGACTGTTCCACGATAATGGTGCCAGATTCTACAATGTCTGATCGGTGCTGGAATGCCGGTCCGTCTGGAGATCCCCTTTTCCACCGCGGGGGACGTTGCATGACCGGTTTCCGGATTCGCGGCCTGCGACGCGGAAATACGCCGGAGACGCCAGTCATGGCAATGGTCGCTGAAACCACAGGCCGCCGCCGGGCGGACGGAAGCCGGGTTTCACCGGCGCGGCGAGTACGAAAAAGGGTCGACCGGTAAGGTCGACCCTCGCGCTTTACCGTTCCTCGCCCCCGCGGGTCACTCGCGGTTGCCCAGGAACTGTAGCAGGAACATGAAGAGATTGATGAAGTTGAGATACAGGCTTAGCGCACCCATGATCGCCGACTTGCCAAGCCACTCGTTATCCATCGCCTGGGCATGGCCGATGTAATCGTTCTTGATGCGCTGCGTGTCATAGGCGGTCAATCCGGCGAAGATCAGAACACCCAGCACCGACACCGCGAAGTCGAGGGCGGGGGAGCCAATGAACATGTTCACGATCGATGCGACGATCAGGCCGATAACACCCATGATCAGGAAGGATCCCCAGGCGCTTATGTCTTTCTTCGTCGTGTAGCCCCAGAGTGACAGGCCAGCGAATGCGATTGACGTGACAAGGAAAGTCTGCGCGATCGAGATGCCGGTGAAAGCCGCGAATATCCAGGCGATCGATAGCCCCATAGCCGCCGCGAACACGTAGAAGAACAGCTGTGCCGCAGCTGCCGAAAGGCGGCCGATCGCCGCTCCGAACGCGAATACCATGACAAGCGGCAGGAACATCGCGACCCAGCCAAGCAGGTTCGGTGATAGGGTTACCGGATCCCGGAAAACTGACAGCAGGGCGTCGCTTGTTCCAACAGCCCAAGCGACCCCGGCGGTGAGAAGAAGGCCTACGGACATGGTTCCGTAGACTTTGTTCATATGGGCGCGCAGGCCCTCGTCGATCTCGGCGGCACGGACACCAACCGCCGCACGCGCTGCCGCTTGATAGTTAGCCATTTTTGCCTCCATGTTTGCCCCTCCGTGCGTCTCATCGAAGGGAGTGAAACCAGACTGCCGGTAATATCGGGTATGGGTGGCGCGAATTCAAGGCCGGATTCTAGGCGGATGACGTCTAGCGGACCTTCGCGCGCCGGAAATCGGTCCGGCGACGGTCGGTCCACCCACCGAAATCAATCGCTCGCGCACCGGTTCCGGTGGCACGGCGCCATTTTTACGCGGTCCGAGGAGTTTTCCCGATCGTGACGGTCAGGCGCGGTCGGCGGCCGGCCCGCTTTCACGCCGAGCCCAAGCCAACCCGTCAGACGCCTTGACCATCGCTGTGCACGCCGTTAACGCCGGACGGGGATCGCCGTGGATGGCATTGAATGCCGGGAATCGACAGTTCAGATCGGGACGCCCTTATCGAGACGGCGCATGAAATGGCGGACGCGGCCCGAGCCGCGGTCCTTCCTTATTTTCGCGCATGGAATCTTGAGGTGGAGAACAAGGACCCGAACGGGTTTGACCCGGTCACTGCCGCGGACCGCACCGCTGAGCGGGCGATCCGTGGCGTTCTCGCCGCGCGAAGACCCGATGACGGATTTCTTGGCGAGGAGCACGGGACGGTGAAGGGAAGCAGCGGGCTGATCTGGGTGGTCGATCCGATTGACGGGACCCGGGGCTTCATTTCAGGCACTCCGACATGGGGGGTTCTCATCGCGGTCGGCGCGGGCAACGGACCGCTCTTCGGCTTGATAGACCAGCCGTATATCCGCGAGCGTTTCGTCGGTGGATTCAGTGAGGCTTACACGGTCGGTCCGCAGGGTCGGATACCGCTGCGCTGCCGGGGCGCCCGCGAGTTGTCCGCGGCGACCGTTCTCACCACTTTTCCCGAGGTCGGAACCGACGCGGAGGCGAAAGCGTTCCATAGTCTGGCGTCACGTTGCAACCTCACGCGCTACGGTATGGACTGCTATGCCTACGCCCTTCTGGCTGCCGGCCAGATCGATCTTGTCGTGGAAGCGGGACTTGAGCCATATGACATCCAGGCACCTATGGCCGTGGTCGAGGCGGCGGGCGGCATCGTGACCGACTGGCGGGGCGGAAGCGCGCATATGGGTGGACAGGTGCTGGCGGCGGCGAATCCGCGCATTCACTCCGCGGCCATCGAAGCGCTGAATTCCTGACATCGGCTTATTGCTGTAAACGCCTGCGGTCTCCACCGGCACATGGTTCCGCGAATGCTTTTCACGATAGTCTCACCGGGGTCAGGTCGGGGTGGCCACGCGCGGGCGGGAGAGTGGAAATGGCGGAGATTCTGATCAGGAACGCCGATACCGTAGTTACTATGGATGACAGCCGAAGCGAACTTGCGGGCGCTGACATTCTGGTCCGCGATGGCGTCATCGCCGAGATCGGCGTTGGGTTGTCCCGGGACGGCGAAACCGTTCTGGCTGACGGATGCGTGGTCACGCCGGGCCTGGTCAATACGCATCACCACCTGTTTCAAACGCTTACCCGCGCGGTGCCGGGAGCGCAGGACCAGCCCTTGTTCGGCTGGCTCAGGACCCTTTACCCGATCTGGGCCAGGCTCGGACCCGAGGAAATCAGGGTTTCCGCGACGGTCGGTATGGCCGAACTGGCGCTTTCGGGCTGCACGCTGACCTCAGACCACCTATATCTGTTTCCGAACGGTGCACGGCTAGACGACACTATTGAAGCTGCATTAGAGATCGGACTGCGCTTCCATCCCACCCGAGGCGCCATGTCGATCGGCGAGAGCGAAGGCGGACTTCCTCCCGACTCACTAGTCGAGCGCGAGGCGGACATCCTGACGGACTGCATGCGCGTCATCGACGCCTTCCATGATCCGAATCCCGGCGCGATGGTCCGGGTCGGAGTCGCCCCCTGCTCACCGTTTTCGGTATCTTGGGAACTGATGCGTGATTGCGCTTTACTCGCCCGCGACGCCAATACGATGCTGCATACGCATCTGGCGGAGAATTCCGAAGACATTAAGTATACCGCGGAGAGGTTTGGATGCCGCCCCGGGCAGTACGTTGAGGAACTGGGTTGGACCGGCGCGGATGTCTGGCACGCGCACTGTGTCAAGCTGGATCTTCGGGAAATCGGGATTTTCGCCGCATCGGGAACGGGCGTGGCGCATTGCCCGTGCTCCAACTGCCGACTTGGATCGGGCATCGCTCCGGTTCGGGTGATGCGCGACGCCGGTGTCAAAATCGGACTTGGAGTCGATGGGTCGGCCAGCAACGACGTCGGTAGCCTGATCGCCGAAGCGCGTCAGGCGATGCTGTTGCAACGGATATCACTGGGCGCCGGCGCGATGAGCGCAAGGGAAGCTCTTGAGATCGCCACCCGTGGAGGGGCCGACGTACTTGGACGGCCCGATTGCGGCCGGATCGTTCCCGGCTGCCGCGCCGATCTGGCGATCTGGGACATCTCACGTGTGGAGAGCGCGGGAAGCTGGGATCCGGCCGCGCTGGTCATGGCCGGCCCCGCGTCAGTAAGGGATCTGTTCGTGGAGGGACGGCAAATCGTGCGCGACGGTAGGATCACCACGGTCGACCTTCGTCGGATGATCGAACTGCAGAACGTTTTGGCGAAAGCGCTTGCCGGGTAACGTGCCATGAGCTGCGCATCCATTCCAAGTCTATCCGGCGCGCCGAATGCCACTGGATCGTTTCTGATCCGTGGCCCTTGGCGACATTCACGTCCGCGGTTCAGCCGGTCCGGTGCCGGAATCGTCAAAGTGGATGACCGGCGATCCACACTTTGGTTATGGCGCGGTCGTCACCCATCATGATTGTCGGGAAAAGCGCTTCCCAGATCGTTTCCGCCCTTGCCGCGCGCTGCGCGATTGCCGGAGTGGACGCTAGATCAAGCGCGATGAGGTCCGCCTCGATGCCGGGCGTAAGGTTGCCGACGAAGCCGTCGATCCCAAGGATTCGCGCCGATCCGACCGTGGCCAGCCAGTATAGCTGCGCTGGATGCGGGGCGCTGCCGTTAAGTTGCCCGATTTCGTAGGCCGCCGCCATGGTGCGCAGCATCGAAAAGGAGGATCCGCCGCCGGTATCGGTCGCGAGACCGACTCGCTGTCCCGAGGACACCAGCCCCGCCATATCGAAGATCCCCGACCCGATGAACGTGTTGGAGGTTGGACAATGGACCAGACCGGCCTCCGCCTCACGTAACCGGTCGCGTTCGCGGGGCGCTAGGTGGATCGCATGGCCGTAGACCGCCCCACGGCCGAGAAGGCCATGTGTCTCGTAGGTGTCAAGATAGTCGCGGGCCTCGGGAAACAGTTCGCCAACCCACGCGATCTCGTCTGTCTGCTCGGCGAGATGGGTCTGCATCAGACAATCGGGGTGCTCGGCCCAGAGAGCGCCAAGCGCCTCAAGCTGTTGCGGGGTCGAAGTGGGTGAGAACCTGGGTGTGATGGCGTAGCCGAGCCGGCCCTTCCCATGCCACTTCTCCAGTAACGCAAGACTATCGCTGTAAGCCGACTGTGCGGTATCCAGCAGGGCGTCAGGAGCGTTGCGGTCCATGCAGGTTTTGCCACCAATGGCACGAACGCCGCGTTTGCGCGCCGCGGAGAAGAACGCGTTCACGCTTTCGGGATGGACCGTGCAGTAGGAGCAGACGGTGGTGGTGCCATTGGCGAGCGTCAGGTCGAAATACCGTTCCGCGATCCGTCCGGCGTGAGCCGAGTCCCGGAACCGGGCCTCTTCCGGGAAGGTGTAGGCGGCCAGCCAGTCGAACAGTCTTTTCCCCCAACTCGCGATGATGGCGGTCTGGGGGTAGTGGGTATGGGCGTCGATAAATCCGGCGGTAACCAGTGCGTCACCCATATCGTCCACCGCGACCTTCGGATGATCGTGAAGCAATCTGTCGGCCGGGCCGGTGGCGGCGATCCTGCCGTTCTCGACCAGTACACCCCCGCGGCGTTCGAAAACCGCCGCTTCGCCGATTTCCGCGTCGAACGGATCGGCGCGGAAACCGAGAGTCTGTCCAAGGATCAGGGTCTTTTGTTTCACTTTGTCCACTTTGCCGTAACCGGATTCGGGCCGAACCTGGCTGGAGCGCGGTTTGCGCAGGCGCCGGGTTTCTGATGAAAGAGCATCACGATTCATCGCGGGATTCCAGAGGAGAAGGGCATGGCCGAAGACAGCCTGATGGACGAGGACCGTTACGAGCTGGACAGGGCTAGGGTCCAGGCGGTTCAGGTCGCGGCCGAGGCGGGAGAGGCGGGGCGGCTTGCCGAAAACCTCGAACCCATGCATCCCGCGGACATCGCCGATCTTCTGGAACAGGTTGGACCGGAAACGCGGCAGATGATCCTCAAGGTTCTCGGTTCCGGGTTCGACGGGGAAATCCTGTCGGAACTCGATGACTCTTTCCGGATGGAAGTGATCGAGGCATTGGACCTCCCGGTTCTGGTCGAGGCCGTCAGAGATCTGGAAAGCGACGATATCGTCGATATTCTCCAGCACCTGGATCCGCCGCTGAGAGGCACGTTGCTGAACGCCCTGGAGGGCGGTCGCCGGGCGGCTGTCGAGCAGGCTCTGGCATATCCGGAGTTCTCGGCCGGGCGATTGATGCAACGGGAAATGGTTGCCGGTCCTGAGCATTGGACGGTGGGCGACGCCATCGACCATCTGCGGGCCAGGCAGGATCTACCCGAGGATTTTTACCATATGATCCTGGTGGATCCGAGGCACAGGCCAACGGGTTACGTGGCCTTGGGAAAGATTCTGGGACATCCGCGGGAGGAACGGCTCAGCGCCATCGCGGCGAACAGTTTCCACATCATCGAGGCCAAGCAGGAAGAGGGTGAGGTTGCGTACGCCTTCAACCAATACCATCTGATCTCCGCTCCGGTCGTTGACGGGGACGGACGGCTTGTAGGGGTTATCACAATCGATGACGCCATGGGGGTCCTCGACGAAGAGGCCGAGGAGGATCTCCTGCGTCTCGCCGGCGTAAGTGATGGCTCAAGCCTGGCGGACCGGCTTTTGACCACGATACGTCGCCGGTTTCCGTGGCTCGCCGTGAATCTGGTCACGGCGGTGCTCGCCTCGGCGGTGATCGCGGTCTATGAGGACTCGATCGCCAGGGTCGTGGCGCTGGCGGTGCTTATGCCGATCATCGCCTCGATGGGCGGAAACGCCGGAACCCAGTCCCTTACGGTGGCGGTGCGCGCGATCGCGACCAAGGATCTGACGGGTTCCAACGTATGGCGGGTGATCCGGCGTGAGGTGCTGGTGGGTGCGGCGAACGGCCTTCTCTTCGCGGCGGTGATGGGTGGCGTTGGGTTTCTCTGGTTCGGATCTCCGGTGCTGGCGGCCGTGGCGGCCGCGGCGATGTTGATCAACCTTGTTGTCGCGGGTCTGGCAGGCACCGTAATCCCCATTGCCCTGGAGCGGATCCGCATTGACCCGGCGCTGGCGTCGGGCGCATTCGTCACGACCGTCACCGACGTAGTCGGATTCTTCGCGTTTCTTGGAATCGCGTCCGCGGTGATGATGTGATCTCCACGAAGGCCGAAATACGCCGGGCAACGTTGAGGCGGCGCGGTGTCGCCCATGGTTCGGGGCTGGACGGGGCCGCGCGGGCGGCGCTGGACAAGGCGCTCGCGCCATGGCGGGGTCAGGCTCTTTCGGGATACGTTCCGATAGGGACTGAGGTCGATCCACTGCCCGTGATGGCGCGATGGGAATCCCCGGTCTGCGTGCCGGTCGTCCGCGGCGTCGGCCTTCCACTGGAATTCCATCGCTGGACACCGGGCTGCGAGATGGTCGAGGGACCGTTCGGCGTTCCCGTTCCGGTTGCGTCCGAAGTGGTCAGGCCGCGGGTATTGATCGTTCCCCTGGTGGCGTTTGACAGCCGTGGCCGCAGGCTTGGGTATGGTGGAGGGTTTTACGACAGGACACTTGAACGGATGCGCGGGTCCTCTGCGACATGGGCCGTAGGCTTCGCATATGCCGCGCAGGAGGTGGAGTGCCTGCGGGTGGAACCGACGGACCAGCCATTGGATGCGGTGGTTACGGAGGGTGGCGAACTCCGTTTCCGACCGCTGAATGATGATTGACAGGGTCGATGTGGCGGCCCAGTCCCGCCGATTTTCCGGATCACGGGCGGGCCGTTGGAAACCGCCGGGATGCCCGAATCCCGACGTTCGGTCGGGAAATGCCGTGTGGAGGCTTCGGGCACCGAATGCGCGTGGCCGGAAGCGCCGGTTTTCCCGTGATATATTCCCTGACTGTCCAAAGCTCGAAGTTCGGGTGGGATGATCTTCTCCCCGCATGCCCAGACGGTGCCGGGATATGGACAGGATTGTGGAAAGCCGGGATCCGCGGGTTCGGAAACAGAAAATGGGGATCCGGGCCTTACCCGAAACGGCCTGTTCGCGCTGGATATGGCGGATTATGGGAGCCAAGCGTTGTCGTGGGAGTGTCCTGTCGGCAGAAGCCGGTAGGTTGACCCCCCGGAGCGCTGGCTCTATTCTCGATCGCGACACTAGGATTCGCGGCCCGCGCCGACAAGGAGAGTGCCTTGGAATCGATCGCTTCCGACTATCTCCCGATTCTCGTTTTCCTTGCGCTCGCCGCAGGTCTCGGCCTTGTCCTGATCGCCGCGGCACTTGTCATCGCCGTTCGTAATCCCGATCCCGAGAAGGTTTCCGCCTACGAATGCGGTTTCAACGCGTTTGACGACGCGCGGATGAAGTTCGATGTCCGGTTTTATCTTGTGGCCATTCTCTTCATCATATTCGATCTGGAGGTCGCTTTTCTATTTCCCTGGGCGGTCGCGTTCAAGGACGTCGGAACCGTGGGCTTTTGGTCGATGATGGCCTTTCTTACGGTACTGACCATCGGTTTCGCCTATGAGTGGAGGAAAGGCGCTCTGGAATGGGAGTGATGGTCGGTTCGAACACGACGGAGCGAGACGGGATAGCCGCTGACGGAGCCGCCGTGACGGAAATCAACCGTGAACTGCGGGACAGGGGATTCCTGCTGACCTCGGTCGAGGACGTGATCAATTGGGCACGGACCGGAAGCCTGCACTGGATGACCTTCGGTCTCGCCTGCTGCGCGGTCGAGATGATGCACACCGCGATGCCCCGCTACGACATGGAGCGTTTCGGGACGGCGCCGCGGGCATCCCCGAGACAATCGGATCTGATGATAGTGGCGGGCACGCTCACCAACAAGATGGCCCCGGCCTTGAGGAAGGTCTATGACCAGATGCCCGAGCCGCGCTACGTGGTCTCGATGGGATCCTGCGCGAATGGGGGCGGATATTACCATTACAGCTATTCGGTGGTGCGCGGGTGTGATAGAATCGTGCCCGTCGATGTCTATGTGCCGGGCTGCCCACCGACGGCGGAAGCGCTGCTCTACGGGCTTATGCAGCTACAGCGCAAGATCCGGCGCACCGGGACGATCGTGCGCTGAACATCATGAACCCCTGACGGCGAGGTCGGATGCCTGACGAACTTGACGAACTGGGCGCGCATATCGAGCGGATGCGACCCGAATGCGTATTGGGCTGGAGCGTCGATTTCGGCGAACTGAACGTTGAGGTCGCGTCGGCGTCGGTTGTGGCTTTCGCCGAATTCCTTAAAGCCGACATGACCTGCAGGTTTTCCACCCTTGTCGATGTCACGGCGGTTGACCGCCCGGGTCGGGACGCGAGGTTCGAGGTCGTCTACCACTTCCTCAGTATGCACCGGAACCAGCGTATCAGGACGAGGTGCGGGCTCCGGGAAGATGACATGATCGCCTCAATCACCGGTGTCTTTCCGGCCGCGAACTGGTTCGAGCGCGAGGTATACGATATGTTCGGCATAATGTTCACCGGGCATCCTGACCTGCGCCGGATCCTCACCGACTACGGCTTCGCCGGTCATCCCCTGAGAAAGGATTTCCCCACCACCGGCTATACCGAGGTGCGCTACGACGACGCCCTGAAGCGGGTTGTCTATGAGCCGGTGAAACTCACGCAGGAATACCGCCAGTTCGATTTTATGTCGCCCTGGGAAGGCGCGGAGTATATCCTGCCCGACGAGGGCGGAAGCGGCGCGGGAGACTGACGGCGTGTGCGGTCGTGCCAGTGCGCGCCGTCGCGGCGCCATCGTGTCGGAGCGCCCGGAGGCGGCATGCGCGGATGGTACCCCGTATTCCTGCCTTTCCGCGCGGGACCCACGGATCATGATCTGTCGCGTGACATCTCGCGCGGGCAGGCGGCCGACGGAGGGGTGAGATGATGGACGGGCATTTCGACGACGTCCGGACCGGCGAGCAGAGAATCCGGAATTTCAACATTAATTTCGGACCCCAGCACCCGGCCGCGCATGGCGTTCTGAGACTGGTTCTGGAGTTGGACGGCGAGATCGTCGAGCGCTGCGACCCGCATATCGGTCTTCTCCATCGTGGAACCGAAAAGCTGATGGAGTCACGCACATATCTGCAGAACCTTCCGTATTTCGACCGGCTCGACTACGTGGCGCCGATGAACCAGGAACACGCATGGTGCCTGGCGATCGAGAAACTGACCGGTACCGCGATCCCGCGCCGGGCCTCCATTATCCGCGTACTCTATTCGGAGATCGGGCGTATCCTGAACCACCTTCTGAACGTCACGACACAAGCCATGGACGTAGGTGCCCTCACTCCCCCGCTGTGGGGTTTCGAGGAGCGCGAGAAGCTCATGGTCTTCTATGAGCGGGCGTGCGGCGCACGGCTGCACGCGGCGTATTTCCGGCCCGGCGGCGTGCACCGGGATCTACCTCAGGAGCTGATCGACGACATCGACCGGTGGGCCGGTGGATTTCCCGGGGTGCTCGACGACATCGACGGGCTGCTCACCGAAAACCGCATATTCAAGCAGCGCAACGTCGATATCGGCGTGGTTAGCGAACAGGACGCGCTGGACTGGGGGTTCTCGGGCGTCATGGTGCGCGGCAGCGGACTTGCCTGGGATCTCAGAAGGGCGCAGCCGTATGAATGCTACGATGAGTTCGAGTTCGGCATTCCGGTTGGCCGGCACGGGGACTGCTACGACCGCTACCTCGTTCGGATGGGGGAAATGCGAGAGTCACTGAAAATCATCAGGCAGGCCTGTGACAAGCTGCGGACCGAGAAAGGCGATGTGCTGGTCCGTGGCAAGCTGACACCGCCGTCGCGCGCCGAGATGAAATCTTCGATGGAGGCGCTTATCCATCATTTCAAGCTCTACACGGAGGGTTTCCACGTGCCCGAAGGCGAGGTCTATGCCGCGGTGGAGGCGCCTAAGGGCGAGTTCGGCGTCTACCTGGTCGCGGATGGTTCCAACAGGCCCTACCGCGCCAAAATCCGGGCTCCCGGCTTCCTCCACCTGCAGGCGATGGACCATGTCGCCGGCGGTCATCAGTTGGCCGATGTCGCCGCGATCATCGGCACGATGGACGTGGTTTTCGGGGAGATCGATCGGTGACATCGCTCCGTTGGCCTTCCGGTTCCGGGTCGGTGCCGAAGGTCTTGTCCTTCAGGTCGGCACACCGTACCTGTCCCGTTGCCGCTGGGCTATGCTCCTGGCCCGGGGCGTATGGTACGTAAAGGAATGACCGCTTATGCTGAGGCGCCTTCATCACGACCAGCCTGATAGCTTCTCGTTCACGCCCGCCAACAAGGCATGGGCCGCGGCGCAGATCGCCAAGTATCCGGAGGGAAGGCAGGCGAGCGCGGTCATTCCGCTGCTCTGGCGTGCGCAGGAACAGGAAGGCTGGCTACCGAGAGCGGCGATAGAGCATGTGGCCGACATGCTCGGGATGGCCCGTATCAGGGCGCTGGAAGTCGCGACGTTCTACTTCATGTTCCAGCTGCGCCCGGTCGGTAGCGTCGCGCACATCCAAATCTGCGGCACGACCTCCTGCATGATCTGCGGCGCCGAGGATCTGGTCGCGGTCTGTCGCGAGAGGATTGCGGAAAGTCCATATACGCTTTCCGGTGACGGCAGGTTTTCATGGGAGGAGGTCGAGTGCCTCGGTGCCTGCGCGAACGCTCCGATGGCGCAGATCGGGAAGGATTACTTCGAGGATCTGACGGCCGAACGGCTTTCCGGGATCCTGGATGCGATCGCTGCCGGAGACGTGCCGGCCCCCGGGCCGCAGAACGGACGGTTCGCGTCGGAACCCGAGCGGGGGCTGACGAGCCTGAACGGCCTTGAAGGCCAATCCCGGTCAGCGCGCAACGCGAGCGCGCAGCTTGCGGCGGATGCCGATGATACCATCAAACGGATCGACGGCACCGAAATGCCGCTGGTCACGCCGTGGCTTGACGGCGACGGAAGCGTCTGAGGGTGGTATGACCGCGCCAACCGAGCGGAACCGGGACGGACACGCGCTCGCAAGACAGGGGCGGCGGGTCGCGCTGGTCATCGCCGGGGTGATGCTGTTCTGGATGGGTGCGCAGTGGCTCGGCCGGGAACTGGATATTCGGCCGGGGTATGCCTTTCTCTTCGATATCCTGGCGCTGGCCGCGTTCGCCTGGGCCATTCTCATGGCCTTTCGGATCTGGCGGAAACGCGGCGGCGGACGGGAGTAGGACATGCTGAACGACAGCGACCGCATATTCACCAATCTTTACGGGATGCATGACCGCACGCTCGCCGGCGCGATAAAGCGCGGTCATTGGGACGGCACCGCGGACCTAATCGCAAGGGACCGAGACTGGATCATCGGCACGGTGAAGGCATCCGGGCTGAGGGGACGGGGAGGAG
Source organism: Rhodobacter sp. (assembly GCA_026708635.1). Lineage (GTDB taxonomy): Bacteria > Pseudomonadota > Alphaproteobacteria > Rhodobacterales > Rhodobacteraceae > JAPOUP01. The sequence continues at coordinate 30,943 of JAPOUP010000172.1, read as the reverse complement.
CGGGGTTTCCGACGGGGCTCAAATGGTCGTTCATGCCAAAGGAGTCCGACGGGCGTCCGGCGTATCTCGTGGTCAATGCCGACGAATCGGAACCCGGGACCTGCAAGGACCGGGAAATAATGCGCCACGACCCGCATACCCTCATCGAAGGTTGCCTACTGGCCTCGTTCGCGATGGGTGCCCATACGTGCTATATCTACATCCGCGGAGAATACGTCCGCGAGCGCGAGGCGTTGCAGGTCGCGATCGACGAGGCCTACGGCGCCGGGCTGCTCGGGCGGAATGCAGCGGGCTCTGGATGGGACTTCGACCTTTTTCTGCACCACGGCGCCGGAGCCTATATCTGTGGCGAGGAAACCGCGCTTCTGGAAAGCCTGGAGGGCAGGAAGGGCATGCCGCGGATGAAACCGCCGTTCCCCGCCGGAGCGGGGCTCTATGGCTGTCCGACCACGGTGAACAACGTGGAGTCGATCGCCGTCATTCCGACGATCCTCAGACGTGGTGCAGAGTGGTTCGCCTCCTTCGGACGACCCAACAATACGGGGACCAAGATCTACGCCGTCAGCGGGCATGTCAACAATCCCTGCGTGGTCGAGGACACGATGTCCATTCCTTTCGAGGAGTTGATCGAAAGGCACTGCGGCGGCGTTCGCGGCGGTTGGAGCAACCTCAAGGCGGTGATTCCGGGCGGCGCGTCCGTCCCCTGCGTGCGGGGTGAGGACATGCGTGGCGCGGTCATGGATTTCGACGCCCTGCGCGAGGTCGGATCGTCGCTGGGAACCGCCGCGGTTATCGTGATGGACCACTCGACCGACATCGTCAAAGCGATCTGGCGGCTATCCAAATTCTACAAACACGAGAGCTGCGGCCAGTGCACGCCCTGCCGCGAGGGAACGGGCTGGATGATGCGGGTGATGGACCGACTTGTCAGGGGTGAGGCCGCGGTGGAGGAAATCGACATGCTTCTTGACGTGACCAAGCAGGTTGAGGGACATACGATCTGTGCGCTGGGTGACGCCGCCGCCTGGCCCGTACAGGGGCTGATCCGTAATTTCCGGGATGAGATCGAGGAGCGCATCCGCTCGCGTCGGGGTGGTGGCGTCGCCGCCACCACCGCAGCGGAGTGACGCCAACCCTTTGGCGATCCGTCCCGACGAGGTCCGCGGATCGGGCTTGCGCATCGCATCCCGGATATGCATCAATCCCTGAGGCTATCCGGACGCCCGGAGAACGCTGAATGTGGCCGGATCGGTGGCTTGGTATTTCCCGAATCCCCCGCGACCGGTCACGCGACCGCGCGCCGGGCATCGGACGATGGAATTGATCGGAGGAGGGTACGGCAATGACCATGGCGCGGATACTGTTCCTCGCGATCGCCGTTGCGACTATTTCCTCGTGCGGGTTGTTGCGGGGAGACAGGGAAACCGTCGAGGTCCGTGACGGGGGCTCCGAACCCGGTGCCGTGGAGGTCCGCAGCGTCCGCGTCCGTGCTTCGCTCGGCAGGGGAACGGACAGGCGGGATTTCACGGTGAGCGTGTCTCCATTCGCCGCAATTGCCGAACAGGCGCTTGCGTCGGCGCGCCATAGGGCGATCTCTTACTGTCTCGAGACCTATGGCGGCTCTGATATAGCATGGGTCGTCGGGCCCGATCAGCCGATCGCGGAACTGCCGGTTGACGGTGATACGGACACGGTGACGCTGGACGGAAGGTGTATCCAGCGTTGACCCTTCCCTATGGACGTTTGCCTTCGGATGGAGCCTGGCTGGATCGACATATGGACTCCTGCCCGCGTCCGACCGTCTGGAAGGCGTTGGATTTCGACGAAAGTCGCGAGGGGTCGGAAAATGGGGTTTGACGGTGCTCTGAGGTGTGTTGTCGTGGCCCTTCTCCTTCCCGCCGCCGCATTCGCCGGGAAGGAACTGCCACCGCTTGAGGACAACCGGCGGGTTCAGCACGAGTTCCTGGCTGCGGCCATCGGTGACGTGATCCGGAAGAACTGTCCGACGATCTCGTCCCGGATGTTTCGGGTTATCCGCCGCCTTCATGAACTGAGAAGCTACGTATTCTCACTCGGCTACACCCGTGGGGATCTCGACCGGATGCGGAAGAGCCCGGAGGCGAAGGCGCGGCTGGCCGATATGCGCGACGCCTATCTGGAGAAACATGGCGTGACCGAGGGAGATGCCGAGAGCTTCTGTCGCCTAGGGCGTGAGGAAATCAACAAAAACTCGCTGACGGGCTGGATTCTGCGCGCGAGATAGAGCAATAGGATGTGTGGTGTATGAACCCCCGCGAGCAGCAGGATCCGCCATGAGCGATTTGCGGACTATCATCATTGACGGTCAGGAAGTCGCTGTCGACGGCGCGATGACGCTTATCCAGGCCTGCGAGCAGGCCGGAATAGAGGTGCCGCGATTCTGCTACCATGAACGGCTGTCCATTGCCGGAAACTGCAGGATGTGTCTTGTCGAGGTTGTCGGTGGTCCGATGAAGCCCGCCGCCAGCTGTGGAATGCAGGTGCGCGACCTTCGGCCGGGGCCGGATGGCCAACCTCCGCAGGTAAGGACCAGATCCCCCATGGTCAGGAAAGCGCGTGAGGGCGTGATGGAATTCCTGCTTATAAACCATCCGCTTGACTGCCCGATCTGCGATCAGGGCGGCGAATGCGACCTGCAGGACCAAGCCATGGCCTACGGAGTCGACTTCAGCCGGTTCCGTGAACCGAAGCGCGCCGTTGATGACCTGGATCTCGGACCGCTGGTGGAAACCCACATGACGCGCTGCATTTCCTGCACCCGCTGCGTGCGGTTCACCACCGAAGTCGCGGGAAGCTCGCAGATGGGCCAGACGGGCAGGGGAGAGGACGCGGAGATAACGTCGTATCTCGGCGAGACGCTCAGTTCAAACCTCCAGGGAAACATCATCGATCTCTGTCCCGTCGGGGCCCTCACCAGCAAACCATACGCTTTCACCGCCCGCCCCTGGGAGCTCACCAAGACCGAATCGATCGACGTGATGGACGCGCTGGGATCGAATATCCGCGTCGACTGCAAGGGACGTGAGGTCATGAGGTTCCTGCCGCGCAACAATGACGGTGTGAACGAGGAATGGATTTCCGACAAGACGCGCTTCGTCTGGGACGGTCTCCGACGGCAGCGGCTGGATCGTCCTTATGTCCGTGAGAACGGTAAGCTTAGGCCAGCCCCGTGGACGGAGGCCCTTGCCCGAGCGGCGGACGCCATGAAGGGCGGCAAGGTCACCGGGCTCGTCGGCGACCTCGCGCCGGTCGAGGCCGCTTTTGCGCTGAGACAGCTGGTTGAACGCGATGGAGGTTCCGTCGAGTGCCGTATCGATGGGGCCAAGTTGCCGGCGGGAAACCGTTCAGCCTATGCCGGAACGGCTTCCATCGAGGATATCGATACGGCCAGGTCGATCCTGTTGGTCGGTACGAATCCACGGGATGAGGCTCCCGTTCTCAACGCGCGGATCCGTAGGGCGTGGCTTTCCGGCGTCGATGTGTCGCTGATCGGAGAGTCGGTCGATTTGACCTACAGTTACAAACATCTCGGAAGCGGGCGGGAGGCACTGGTCAGGATGGCGGATGCGGCCGGTTCCGGCGGATATCCGGTGCCGGATCTGGTCATCGTCGGTCAGGGAGCGCTGACCGGCGATGACGGCGAGGCGGTTCTGGGTCAGGTCATGGGGATTGCGTGGGCTTCGTCGGCCGGGCTGTTCGTACTGCACACCGCCGCCGCGCGCGTCGGTGCGCTGGACGTCGGCTGCGCCACCGAAGGCGGCATCGCCGCTGCCCTTGACGGTGCGAGCGCGGTTTACAGTCTCGGTGCGGACGAGATCGAAATCCCCTCCGGGCCGACCGTCATCTACCAGGGCAGCCACGGTGACCGAGGCGCCCATAGGGCTGACATCATCCTGCCGGCCGCCGCGTATACCGAGGAGAACGGGCTTTTCGTCAATACCGAAGGGCGGCCGCAGTTGGCCCTGAGGGCGAACCACCCGCCCGGTGAGGCCAAGGAAAACTGGGCCATCCTGCGGGCACTCAGCGCGACCCTTGGTGAGGCGCTGCCCTATGACACGCTGGCGCAGCTGCGCGGAAAGCTCGTGGAGGAGGTTCCGGTTCTTGCGGCGGTCGATCAGGTTCCGGAGAACGAGTGGAGGCCAATGCCGCCCGAACGTCCGGGCGACGCCGATTTCCGCAACGCGGTCAGGGATTTCTACCTGACCAACCCGATCGCCCGTGCCTCGGCGCTGATGGCCGAACTGTCTGCCCGCGCCCGCCCGCGCACCGGGATTCCGGTCGCGGCGGAGTGATGCCGATGGCCAGCAACCGCGGGAGCCGCAGGCCACCGACACCGCCCGTCCGCGGGCTGCCCGCCATGCGCGGCGAAAGCCCGGCCTCCCCGCGATCCCATTCGCTCCCCGGAATCTCTCGCCAGGAGGTTTCCCGTACCGTTTCGCATGCCGGAACCCGGCCGGAGACGGGACGGCGGCGCATCGCACGCACGAGGGGCCATGACTGACTTCCTCTCCTCGGGTCTGGGCATCGCCCTGGTCATCGTCGTCCAGTGCCTGCTGATGATCGGCTTCGTGATGATTTCGCTGCTCTTTCTGGTCTACGGCGACCGCAAGATCTGGGCCGCCGTCCAGATGCGCAGGGGACCCAACGTCGTAGGCGCGTACGGACTGCTGCAGTCGGTTGCCGATGTGCTGAAATACGTGGTCAAGGAAGTTGTGGTTCCCGCGGGAGCGGATCGGGCGGTCTTCATGCTGGCTCCCCTGGTCTCGTTCACGCTCGCTCTTGTCGCCTGGGCGGTCATCCCCTTCAGCGACACCTGGGTACTCGCCAACATAAACGTCGCCATTTTGTATGTATTCGCGATTTCCTCCCTCGAAGTCTACGGCGTGATCATGGGCGGCTGGGCGTCAAACTCCAAGTACCCTTTTCTGGGATCGCTCAGATCGGCCGCGCAGATGATCAGCTATGAGGTTTCCATAGGCTTCATCATCGTCGGTGTCATAATTTCCACCGGTTCGCTTAACCTCGGTGATATCGTTCGCGCGCAGGACGGTACTTATGGACTGTTCAGTTGGTACTGGCTGCCTCACCTCCCGATGGTGTTGCTCTTCTTCGTCAGTGCCCTCGCCGAGACCAACCGTCCGCCGTTCGATCTGCCCGAGGCGGAATCGGAGCTTGTGGCGGGATATCAGGTCGAATACTCATCGACTCCTTTCCTGCTGTTCATGGCGGGAGAATACATCGCCATCTTCCTGATGTGCGCCCTGATCAGCCTTCTTTTCTTCGGCGGCTGGCTTTCGCCGATCCCGTGGCTGGCCGACGGCCCGCTGTGGATGGTGGCGAAGATGGTGTTCTTCTTTTTCCTCTTCGCGATGGTGAAAGCGATCGTACCGCGCTATCGTTATGACCAGCTTATGCGGTTGGGATGGAAGGTGTTTCTGCCGACGTCGATCGCCTGGGTGGTGATCGTGGCGTTTTTCGCGCAGTTCGGGGCGTTCGGCGGCGCCTACGCGCGCTGGACACTTGGAGGTTAGGCACTTGGAGGCTGAGCCATGCGGAGAACCACCGGTCCGGAGCGACCGCCTGCCGGATACGGCTGTCCCGGGATTGGACCCGGACCGCGGGACGGAACTGGACGCGAATGGCGCGCCGACGCGCGTTCCGGTCGCGCGGTAGGAGCGCCGGGATGAGGCAGGTCGACTGGATCCGCGCGGGAAAGTACTTCCTGCTCTGGGACTTTCTCAAGGGATTCACCCTTGGAATGAGGTATTTTCTGGCGCCGAAAGCGACGGTGAATTATCCGCACGAGAAAGGCCCCTTAAGCCCCAGGTTCCGCGGTGAGCACGCGCTCCGGCGCTATCCGAACGGTGAGGAACGCTGCATCGCCTGCAAGCTATGCGAGGCTATCTGTCCGGCGCAGGCAATCACCATAGACGCGGAGCCGCGGGAGGACGGTAGTCGCCGCACGACGCGCTATGACATCGACATGACGAAATGCATTTACTGTGGCTTCTGCCAGGAAGCGTGTCCGGTTGACGCGATCGTGGAAGGCCCGAATTTCGAATTCGCCGCCGAAACCCGGGAGGAGCTGTTCTACACCAAGGAAAAGCTGCTGGAGAACGGTGAGCGCTGGGAGGCCGAGATCGCCCGCAACCTTGAAATGGACGCACCTTACCGATGACCGATACACCGAAAAACCCGTTCGATGATCTGATCAAGCTTGGCAGTGGCTGGGCCAAAGCCATGGCCCCGACGATGGAGCGGATCGATCCCGCCGCCATAGAGAAAATGTGGCCAACCATGCCCGGGGAGGTTATGGAGGCTTTTTTCGGAAAGACGCTGAATCCTGACGGGCTGAGCGCGAAGGATAGGCTGCTGCTGACGCTGATGGGACTGACCGTCATCGGCGCCAACGCGGAGCCCCAGATCAGGATGACGGTGCGCCACGCACGCATCGCCGGAGCGACGGATCGGGAGATCGACGAAACGATCGCGCTTGCGGGAATGTTCGGTGGCGCACCGGCCATGGCCAAGGCGATGCAACTCGCGTCCGAGGCGCGCGACGGCGAGGAGGGGGAGTGACAGCGTTGGGAGTCGCGGACCTCGCCTTCTACGCGTTCTCGGCGGTGTCGGTCTCCGCCGGCCTGATGACGGTGACGGCCCGTAATCCGGTGCATTCGGTGCTCTGGCTGATACTGGCGTTCCTGAGCGCCGCCGGCCTGTTCGTGCTGCTGGGCGCCGAGTTCGTGGCGATGCTGTTGATCATCGTATATGTGGGCGCCGTGGCCGTGCTGTTTCTGTTCGTGGTCATGATGCTCGATGTGGATTTCGCGGAATTGAAAGCGGAAATGGCGCAATACCTTCCGCTTGCGCTCCTGGTCGGTGTCGTGCTCCTGATGGAACTAGGCCTTGTCATCGGGACATGGACCTATTCAGAGCATGCGGTGGGACTTCGCGCCGCGGTGACGCCATCCGTATCGGAGGCACATAACACGGCGGCTCTCGGAAGGCTGCTTTATGACGATTATCTCTTGCCTTTCCAGTTGGCTGGTCTGGTCCTGCTGGTTGCGATGGTAGGAGCGATCGTGCTGACCCTCAGGCATAGGGTGAATATCAAGCGACAGGATATCATAGCCCAGATCTACCGTGATCCAGCTTCCGCGGTTCAGGTCAGGGACGTCAAGCCGGGGCAGGGGATATGACCGATCCACGTAAAGTGACGGGCCTGCGGAGATCCCTATGACGGCAGGTGCGGGAACGGTGAGGCCTTGGGACGGTATGTGTCCGTCTTGGGGAATGGGATCGGGAGCCGAATGGCGGGTTTCTCGGGGTCTGTCGGGCGGCGGGCGGCGATCCGGGGCCAATGCCTTTCCGGTGCGTTGTTCCCGCCGGACCCGTCGCGGGCATGCATTCCGACAGACCTCGACCGCGCCGTTCGGAGAGCGCGAATGATCGGTCTGGAGCATTATCTGACCGTTGCCGCGGCTCTTTTGGTCATCGGGATATTCGGAATATTCCTCAATCGGAAAAACGTTATCGTTCTGTTGATGTCCATCGAGTTGATTCTGCTCGCAGTCAACATCAACCTTGTCGCCTTTTCCAGTTTTCTCGGTGATCTGGTCGGCCAGATATTCACCTTGTTCGTTCTGACCGTCGCCGCCGCTGAGGCTGCCATCGGCCTCGCGATCCTGGTCTGTTTTTTCCGCAACAGGGGCACGATCGACGTTGAGGACGTTAATGTGATGAAGGGGTAGGAGTTCATGGAGGCCACCATCGTACTCGCCCCCCTGGTCGGCGCGATCCTCTGCGGTTTCGGGTGGAGGGTGACCGGCGAGGCGGCCGCGCAGTGGATAGCGACAGGGCTGCTTTTCCTTTCCTGCCTGCTGAGTTGGGCCGTATTCTTCGGTTTCGATGGCGAGACCCAGCGGATCGTCATAATGCGGTTCATCGAATCGGGAAGCCTCGCAACGGACTGGGCGATCCGACTGGATCGGCTGACCGCGATCATGCTGGTTGTGGTGACGACGGTTTCCGCGCTCGTCCATCTCTACAGCTTCGGCTATATGGCGGACGACGGCAACTTCCGCGAGGGCGAGAGCTACCGACCGCGGTTCTTCGCGTATCTGTCTTTCTTCACGTTCGCGATGCTTGCGCTGGTGACATCCGATAACCTCGTACAGATGTTTTTCGGTTGGGAGGGTGTTGGTGTCGCCTCGTATCTCCTGATCGGATTTTACTTTCGCAGGTCCAGCGCCAACTCCGCGGCGATCAAGGCGTTCGTGGTCAATCGGGTGGGAGATTTCGGGTTCGTGTTGGGCATTTGCGCACTCTTTCTTTTGACCGATTCGATATCCATGGACGTCATATTCGAGAAGGCGCCGGAACTGGCCGAGACACGGATTCCCTTCCTGTGGACGGACTGGAACGCCGCCAATCTGGCGGCCTTCCTTTTATTTGTCGGCGCGATGGGAAAGTCCGCCCAGCTGTTCCTACACACCTGGCTGCCGGACGCGATGGAAGGTCCGACACCGGTCTCGGCATTGATCCATGCGGCGACAATGGTGACAGCGGGCGTGTTCCTCATCTGTCGTATGTCGCCGGTGATGGAATTCGCGCCGGAGGCAAAGACCTTCGTCGTCTACATCGGCGCTCTTACCGCGTTTTTTGCGGCTACGGTGGGGTTGGTCCAGAACGATATCAAGCGGGTGATCGCCTATTCAACCTGCTCGCAGCTTGGATACATGTTCGTCGCCGCCGGCGTCGGCGTCTATTCGGTAGCCATGTTTCACCTGTTCACCCACGCTTTTTTCAAGGCGATGCTGTTTCTCGGGGCGGGATCGGTGATCCATGCGATGCATCATGAACAGGACATGAGGAACTACGGAGGCCTGAGAGACAGGATTCCGTACACTTTCCTTGCGATGATGGTGGGTACGCTGGCCATTACCGGCGTCGGCGTTCCTCTTACGCATATCGGCTTCGCGGGTTTTCTCTCCAAGGACGCGGTCATCGAAAGCGCCTGGGGTGCGCAGACGGGCGCCGCTGGCCTCGCGTTCTGGCTCCTGGTTGTGGCTGCCGTGTTCACGAGCTTTTATTCGTGGCGATTGATGTTCATGACCTTTTACGGCGAGCCGCGTGGCGACGGGCATGCGCATGAACACGCCCATGAAAGTCCGTGGACCATGCTCGCGCCCCTCGGGGCGCTCGCGTTGGGCGCGGCTTTCGCCGGTATGTTCTGGTTTGGGCAGTTCTTCGGTGACCATGAGACCGTTGACGGGTTCTTCGGTATCCCCCCGCATCATGACCTGGCGGAACATGGCGCGGGCGACGATCATGGCGTGGATGGCCATGGACCGATCAAGGAAGCGGACGGCGGTACCGATGCCGGGAATGCGGGAAAGGCCGCTGGATGGGCACCGGGACAGGGAGCTTTGTTCTCGCATCCGGACAACCATGTGATGGACCGGGCTCACCATGCGCCCGCGTGGGTGAAACTCGCGCCGTTCATCGCCATGCTACTCGGATTTGCCACAGCCTGGCTGTTTTATATCCGCAGACCGGATCTGCCGGGCAGGCTGGCCGAAAACCAGCGCCCGCTCTATCTTTTCCTGCGCAACAAGTGGTATTTCGATGAGATGTTCGACGCGGCGTTCGTGCGTCCCGCGCGATCGATCGCCCGCGTTCTGTGGCGGCGCGGCGACGGTGGCGTGATTGACGGCACCATCAACGGACTCGCGATGGGTATCGTACCGTTCCTGACGTCGGTCACGGTTCGGGCGCAGTCCGGCTATATCTTCACCTACGCCTTCGCCATGGTGGTCGGGATCGTGGGCCTCGTCACGTGGATGATGCTCGCCGGCGGGACGAACTGATGGAGAACGTCCTTTCCATCGTGACTTTCCTGCCGGTCACGGCGGCGGGAATTCTGGCGCTGTTCCTGCGGGGGGATGACGAACCGGCCCGGCGAAACGCCAGATGGCTGGCTCTGACCGCGACCTCGGTGACATTCGTCATCTCGCTGTTCCTGATCGCGAATTTCGAGCCCGGCGATACCGGATTCCAGTTCGTGGAGGAACGCGAGTGGCTGCTGGGGCTAAAATACAGGATGGGTATTGACGGTATCTCGATGCCGTTCGTGATGCTGACCACCTTCCTGATGCCGGTTACGATCATCGCCTGCTGGGGCGTAACGCACCGCGTGAAGGATTACATGATCGCCTTCCTGACGCTGGAGACGCTGATGATCGGCGTCTTCACGTCACTCGACCTCGTTTTGTTCTACGTTTTTTTCGAGGGTGGCCTGATCCCGATGTTCCTGATCATTGGCATCTGGGGAGGTAGGGAGCGCATCTATGCCGCCTTCAAGTTCTTTCTCTACACTTTTCTCGGTTCGGTGCTGATGTTGGTGGCGATGATCGCGATGTACCAGGATGCGGGAACGACGGATATCCGGGCGCTTATGGTGCATGGTTTCGCTTCCGACGGTCTTAAGGTGCTTGGAATCAATGTCCTGGGTGGTCTTCAGACGCTCCTGTGGCTCGCGTTTTTCGCGAGCTTCGCCGTCAAGATGCCGATGTGGCCGGTGCATACCTGGCTGCCCGACGCCCATGTCCAGGCACCGACCGCGGGTTCGGTGGTGCTGGCGGCGATCTTGCTGAAAATGGGCGGCTATGGGTTCCTGCGGTTCTCCTTTCCGATGTTTCCGGTCGCGTCCGAACTGCTGGCGCCGATGGTTCTGTGGCTGAGCGCCATCGCCATCGTCTACACCTCGCTGGTCGCTCTGGCCCAGGAGGACATGAAAAAGCTGATTGCCTATTCCTCGGTCGCTCATATGGGCTATGTAACGGCGGGCATTTTCTCGGCGAACCGGCAGGGAATCGACGGCGCCATCTTCCAGATGATCAGCCACGGTTTCATTTCCGGAGCGTTGTTCCTGTGCGTGGGCGTGATCTACGACCGGATGCATACACGCGCGATCGATGCATACGGTGGCCTGGTCAGCCGGATGCCGGCCTACGCGTTGATCTTCATGCTGTTCACCCTGGCCAATGTCGGCCTGCCCGGTACATCCGGGTTCATCGGTGAGTTCCTGACGCTGATGGGTATCTTCCAGGCCAATACATGGGTCGCCGCCCTGGCCGCGACGGGTGTGATCCTGAGCGCGGCCTACGCTCTCTGGCTATATCGCCGCGTGATGATGGGGGAACTGGTCCGGGAAGCGTTGAAGTCGATCACGGACCTGAGCTGGCGGGAGCGCTTGGTCTTCGCGCCTCTGGTGGCCATGACGCTTCTGCTAGGCGTTTACCCAAGCGTGGTGACCGACATTATCGGCCCGTCCGTTGAGGCGCTGGTGGCCGGGCATGATGCGGCTGTCGCTGAATGGTCCGAAAGCCCGCTCCGGGTCGCCGAAAGGACGGGCCGTTGACATGATCCAATCCGATCTTCTGATCCTTCTGCCCGAGATAATCCTCGCAATCACCGCCATGGCAGCGCTCATGGTCGGCGTCTACGGTGGCCAGGACAGGCTGGCCCCCATGATGCTATGGGCGACATCCGCAGCGTTCATAGCGCTGGCGGTATGGATCGGTTGGGTCGGACAGGGCGCGAACGTGGCTTTTGGCGGCATGTTCGTGGACGATGCGTTCGCGCGCTTCGCGAAGGTCGTGATTCTGGTGTCCGCGGCCTCGGTCCTGGTCATGGGCGAGGGTTACATGGTGAGGCGCGGACTGCTGAATTTCGAGTATCCGCTGCTCGTCGCGTTCGCTGTCTGCGGCATGATGGTCATGGTGTCGGCGGGGGATCTCATCGTGCTCTACATGGGACTGGAACTTCAGTCGCTGTCGCTTTACGTGGTGGCTGGCCTGCACCGTGACAGCGTGAGATCGACCGAGGCTGGCCTGAAGTATTTCGTGCTCGGCGCGCTTGGTTCCGGGTTACTGCTTTACGGCGCTTCGCTGACCTATGGTTTCGCGGGCACGACGGGGTTCGAGGGCATTGTAAGGGCGGCATCGGAGGGAACTCCGCTTGGCCTGCTATTCGGTCTCGCGTTCATCCTTAGCGGTCTTGCCTTCAAGGTGTCGGCGGTGCCGTTCCATATGTGGACCCCCGACGTTTATGAAGGTTCCCCGACGCCGGTCACCGCATTCTTCTCAACCGCGCCCAAGATGGCGGCCATTGGGCTGCTCGCCCGGGTCGTGCATGACGCCTTCGGCGGAGCGGTCGCCGACTGGACCCAGATCGTTGCCTTCCTGTCGGTGGCGTCCATGTTCCTTGGCGCTTTCGCCGCGATTGGCCAAAGGGACATCAAGCGCCTTATGGCTTACTCGTCCATCGCGCACATGGGTTTCGCGCTCATGGGTCTTGCCAGCGGGACGGTTTTCGGTGTTCAGGCGATGCTCGTGTATATGGCGATCTATGTCACGATGAATGTCGGAACATTCGCGTTCATCCTGTCGATGGAGCGGGACGGGCGGGCGGTGACCGATATAGGCGCGTTGAGGCTCCATTCCAGACAGGAGCCGCTGAAGGCGCTCGCGCTTCTGGTCCTGATGTTTAGCCTCGCCGGCGTGCCGCCGCTGGTAGGGTTTTTCGGCAAGTTCTACGTACTTCAGGCGGCGGTCGGAGCCGATATGGCGTGGTTGGCGGTCGCCGGAGTGATCGCCAGCGTCATCGGCGCTTTCTACTATCTCCGGATCGTGTACTACATGTACTTCGGGGAGGATGCCGGGAGCCTGGACAGTCCCATGGGTCCGGCACAATGGGCGCTCCTGGTGGCCTCGGCGGCGATCATGGTCGTCGGCGTGATAAACCTTTTTGGCATAGAAGGCCCGGCGGCGGCGGCGGCGGCGGCTCTTGTCGACTGAACGGGCATGGCCTGGCTGGCCCTCCGGTTATGGTCGGGTGATCCTGGCCGAGACCGACAGCACCAACGAGGAAGCGGCGCGGCGGGCGCCTTACGTGGAACCGCCGATCTGGATTCTCGCTCTGCGCCAGACGTCGCCGCGCGGCCGGCGCGGCCGCGGCTGGGTGTCACTTGAGGGAAATTTCGGCGCGACGCTGCTGTTGCCCCCGAAAGAGGTGTCCAGCACGTCCGCGCTGTACGGATTCGTCGCCGGGCTGGCGCTGTTCGACGCGCTTGTGGCGGTTGTCGGGAGACATGATCCATTCGCGCTGAAGTGGCCGAACGACATGCTTCTTCATGGGGGCAAGCTGGCGGGCATACTTCTGGAAAGCGTTAGCCAGGGAGCTGCAGCCCGGTATTTGGCGATCGGGATTGGGGTGAACCTGGCGGACGCTCCGGCGGCCGCGGATATGGCCGCGGACGCTTTGAGACCGGTATCCCTTGCCGGCGGTACCGGACAGGCGGTGAGTCCGGCTGAGCTTCTCGCGGCGCTCGCTCCGGCCTTCGCCGCCTGGGAACGGAAGTTCGCGGAACGTGGTTTCGCTCCGGTTCGCGAAACGTGGCTGGCGCGGGCCGCGGGGCTTGGGCGGACGATCACCGCGCGCACCCCGTCGGAGGAAATCACCGGGGTGTTCGAGACAATTGACGCGTCGGGCGCTCTCGTGCTTCGAACGCCGGCAGCGCGCCGCGTCATTGCCGCCGCGGACGTTCATTTCTGAGGAAAGGCGCAATGCTCCTTTGCATCGACTGTGGCAACACCAACACCGTCTTCGCGGTCTGGGACGGAAGCGGGTTTCGCGCCACGTTCCGCACCATGACCGCGCACCAACGTACCGCGGACCAATATTATGTCTGGTTCTCGACGCTTCTCGGACGTCTGGGCGTGCCGATGGAGATTGACGAGGTTATCGTTTCCTCGACGGTGCCGCGCGTCGTGTACAATCTGCGGCTGCTCTGCGCGAACTACTTTGATACCCGGCCATATGTGGTCGGCAGGCCGGACTGCCTCCTGCCGGTGGCGCCACGGGTTGACGAGGGCACCATTGTGGGGCCTGACCGTCTGGTGAACGCGGCGGGGGCGTTTGACCGGCACGGAGGTGACCTGATCGTCGTGGATTTCGGCACCGCAACGACTTTCGATGTCGTCGCCGATGACGGCGCCTACGTGGGCGGGGTCATCGCGCCTGGGGTGAACCTCAGTCTGGAAGCGCTTCATGCCGCCGCCGCGGCCCTTCCGCATGTGGATGTAACCAGGCCGCGGCGGGTCATCGGCACGAATACGGTCGCATGCATTCAGGCGGGGGTGTTCTGGGGATATGTCGGGCTGGTGCAGGAGATCACCGCCCGGATCAAGGACGAGTACAGAACCGGTATGCGGGTTATCGGCACCGGGGGCCTCGCTCCGCTGTTCGCGCAGGGTGACGCGCTCTTTGACCTGATCGAGGAGGACCTGACGATGCACGGGCTCACCGTAATCCACCGTTACAACAAGGAAAATATGTAGGATATGGCGAAGGAAAGATTGATATACCTCCCGCTTGGAGGCGCGGGTGAGGTGGGGATGAACTGTTACGTCTATGGATACGGGCCCGAGGGCCGGGAGCGGCTGATCGTGGTGGATCTCGGCGTGACGTTCCCGGATATGGACACGACCCCGGGGGTCGGTTTGATCCTTCCCGACATCGAATGGCTGGTGGAGCGCAGGGACCGGATTGAGGCGATATTCTTCACCCATGCTCATGAGGATCACATCGGTGCCTTGGGGCATCTCTGGGAGAGCCTTCGGGCGCCGGTCCACGCCCGTGCGTTCACGGCCGGCATCGGGCGGATAAAGCTTGAGGAGTGCGGAATCGGCCCGGAGACGGTCACGACGGTTTCGGCCTGGCCGGAAACGGTGCGGGCGGGGCCGTTCGATGTGGGAATGCTGCCGGTGTCGCATTCGATTCCCGAAAGTTCCGCATTGGTGATCGACACGCCAGCCGGCCGGATTCTTCATACCGGCGATTTCAAGCTGGACGCGACGCCGGTGGTGGGAGATCCCTTTGACCGCTCGCTGTGGAAAGAGGTGGCGGCATCGGGCGTGCGCGCGTTGGTCTGCGATTCCACGAACGTCCTTTCGCCGAATCCCGGACGTTCGGAGGCGAGCATCGTCAGGGAGGTCGAGGATCTCATGTCCGTGTCCAAGGGGATGGTGGCGGCCACGACTTTCGCGTCAAACATCGCGCGCCTGAAGACCCTGGCCGAGGCCGGTCATAAGGCCGGGCGATCCGTGGTGCTCCTCGGCCGAGCGATGCGGCGAATGGTTGGGGCCGCGAAGGCGGCTGGGGTTCTAGAGCGATTCCCGGGGGTTGTGGCTCCGGAGGTCGCCGAGGACATTCCGAGGGAACATCTGCTTCTTCTCGTGACCGGCAGCCAGGGCGAGCGCCGCGCCGCGAGCGCAAAGCTAAGCCAGGGAAGGTATCTAGGTTTCGAGCTGAAGGAAGGTGATACGTTCCTGTTTTCCTCCAAGACGATTCCCGGCAACGAACGCGATGTGATCCGAATTATGAACCGCTTCAGCGAGAGGGGCGTCGAGGTGATCGGTGACGCCACTGATAATTACCATGTTTCGGGTCATGCGAACAGGCCGGATCTGGAGGAGATGCATGCGCTCGTTGACCCCGAGATGGTGATTCCCATGCATGGGGAACACCGGATGCTGAGCAGTCACGCCAGGCTGGCCGAGAGAGGAGGCCGTTCCGCCGTCGTGGCGACCAACGGCGCGGTTGTGGACATTTCCGGTAGTTCGCCGGAAGTGATCGAACGGATAGAGGTGGGACGAACCTATCTTGACGGCTCGGTTCTGGTTGATTCGCAGGCATTCATCGTGCGGGACCGGATCCGGATGGCGCTCAACGGCCATGTATATGTGGACGTGCGGATCGGGAATGACGGCGAGAAGGTCGGAGCGTGGAGCGAGACCCGGGGACTGGCGGGGACGGGCCGGTCAGGCGAACCACTCGATAAAGTGCTGGACCGTGCTCTGACCAGGGTCCTCGTCCGTGAGAAACAGCGGGTTCTCGCGGACGACGAGGCGGTTGATACCCTGGTTAGGTCGGCGGCCCGGAAGACGGCGATGGCGGAGATTGGCAAGAAACCCGAGGTCACCGTGGCGATAGACCGGGATGGCTGAAGTAGAGCCTCATTCCCTGCCTTGAAGATGCATCGGTTGGATGGATTGGTCGCCGATTCCCGCGCCGCCGGCCCGGTGGTGTGTCGGAATATGCTCTACGGTCCGGAGATCCAGCATCGGGTTGCGGGGCACGTGGGCGCGCCGGAACGGAACACTAGATCGCCAGCCGTTCGTCAAAGCTCATGGCGATGAACTGGGGCGGATGCGTTCCCATGCCGACGACATTTTCCCCGGCCGGGATGCCGCGCGGTTTCTCTTGCGAGGCTTCGTTTCCGCGCCGCCGCCGTGACCGGCGTCTGGCGGATTTTGGCTCATCAGTTACGTCGGGTGCGGGCTTCCTGACTGGATCCGCGTTTACTCCGGCCGTCTTGACGCGGGGAATCTTTTTCCCGATGAGGCGCTCAATGGCATCCAGTGCCTTCTCGTGCCGTGGCTCACAGATCGTGATTGCCTTGCCCTCACGCCCCGCGCGTCCGGTTCGGCCGATGCGATGTACGTAGTCCTCGGCATTGGCCGGCACATCGAAATTGAAGACATGGCTGACGGACAGTATGTCGAGGCCGCGGGCCGCGACATCCGATGCGACAAGCAGTTTCAGTGAACTGTCACGAAATGCGTCGAGCGTTCGGGTTCTCTGGGATTGATCGAGGTCTCCGTGGATCGGCGCCGCTTCGAATCCGTGTTTTTTCAGGGAACCGGCGAGAATATCGACGTCGGTCTTTCGGTTGCAGAATATGATCGCGTTGGTGCAGGCTTCGCCCTCGGCCTTTATGGCCGAGCGTAGGGTCGCCCTTTTTTCCCTTGGCGCGAGATCCCTGCAGGAGGCCCGGAACATTATGGCCGCCTGTTCAATCGTCTCGGAGGCCGTCGCCCGCCGCGCGACCTCGATCTTCGCCGGGTTTGACAGGAAAGCGTTGGTGATCCTCTCGATTTCCGGTGCCATTGTGGCGCTGAAGAACAGCGTCTGGCGGGTGAACGGCGTCAGCGAGAAAATGCGTTCGATGTCAGGAATGAAGCCCATATCGAGCATTCGGTCGGCTTCGTCGACCACCATTACCTGAACGCCGTTGAGAAGGAGTTTGCCGCGCTCGAAATGGTCAAGAAGGCGTCCGGGCGTAGCGATCAATACGCTGACACCCTTGTCGATGAGTTCGTCCTGCGCCTTGAAACTGACTCCACCTATCAGGAGCGCCTTGGTCAGTTTGACGTGTCTGGAATAGGTTTCGAAGTTCTCGGCGACCTGTGCGGCGAGTTCACGGGTCGGGCAGAGAACGAGACTGCGGGGCATTCTTGCCCGGGCGCGGCCCCGCGCCAGCATGGTGATCATCGGCAGCGTGAAGCTGGCGGTCTTGCCAGTGCCTGTCTGGGCGATTCCAAGCACGTCACGGCCCTCGAGGGCCGGGGGGATTGCCCCCGCCTGGATAGGGGTAGGGGTTTCGTAACCTGCTTCGGATACGGCTTTCTGAACTTCCGGGGCGAGACCCAGTTCGTGGAATGACGTCATGTGTGCCTTTCGGATTGTGGCCTGGTCCACCAGCCACGTCTCCTTGTGCGGCCCGGCGGACCGGATTGCCCGCCGCGACACTGCCTAACAGTTATTAAGTCACCTGGCATTCGTCAAGGTCGGCATTCGACAGACCTTCGCGGTCTGAACATTTGGGTTTTCGCACCACATGACAGGCATTCCGGGATCAAGTCACACTCTTTGACGGTTCCCGTGCGTCACCCTATGGCAGTGGCGGTCGGGTGGCGCGTTGGCGTCATACGCGGCCCGGTTATTTCCGGGCCGACTCCGTGACAATGGTCCGGTCCTCGGCTTGAACCGGCGCACTGGAGTCCGGCGTCCGGCGCTCAAATGGATCCTCCCGGGTCAAACCCCGGACCCAAGGGAACCCCGTCCCGCTGAGGGTTTTTGGCGTGATGGCCCGTGCCGTCCGTTGGCCAATCGGGACCGGGTTCTCAGGCCATCATCTCCTTGGTGGCGTTGAGGATCACGTCCGGGTAGTCACGCTCGACGCGGTCAATGTCCCATTGAAGGCGCGTGAGGTATACGACGTCGCCGTCATGGTCATGGCTTATGTGCTGTTTATTGGCTTCCACGAACCGCTCGACGGTCGTTCGGGGCCCGATGACCCAACGCGCCGATGTGAACTGCAGGGAGTCGAAACTGACCGGCAATCCATATTCCAGCTTGATGCGACTCGCCAGCACGTCGAACTGAAGCGCCCCAACCACACCCACAATGAAGCCGGAACCGATCATCGGCTTGAAAACCTTCGCGGCTCCCTCTTCGGCGAACTGCATCAGCGCTTTATCAAGATGCTTCGCTTTGAGCGGATCCGAGGCGCGGATACCCTTGAGCAGTTCGGGCGCGAATGACGGAATGCCGGTGACCCGGATTAACTCGCCTTCGGTGAGCGTGTCGCCGATGCGCAGCTGACCATGGTTGGGAATGCCGATGATGTCTCCCGCCCACGCCTCTTCCGCCAGTTCGCGATCCGAAGCGAGAAACAGAACCGGATTACCTATCGTTATGGGCCTTTCCGTCCGAACATGCACCAATTTCATATTTCGCCTGAAATGACCGCTAGCCACGCGGACGAAAGCCACTCGGTCGCGGTGCCGTGGATCCATATTCGCCTGCACCTTGAAGACAAACCCGGATACCTTGCGTTCCTCGGGGGCCACCTGGCGTGGTAGGGCGCTTTGCGGCTGGGGAACGGGGCCGAACCGACCGATACCGTCCATAAGCTCCTTGACACCGAGCGAATTGATCGCGGAGCCGAACCAGATCGGCGTCAGCGCACCGTCATGGAACGTCCGCATGTCGAAGGGCTGCATAAGCTCCCGGGCCAGTTCCAGTTCCTCCCGTAGCGTTCCAAGCAGTCCGGTCGGCACATGTTCGGCAAGTTTCGGATCGGCGAAGCCTTCGATCGCGATCGACTCGGCAACCGTGTTACGGTCGGCCCGGTCCATGAGTTCCAGACGGTCGTTCAGCAGGTCATAACAGCCTATGAAGTCCTGCCCCGTCCCGACCGGCCATGAAGCGGGCGTTACGTCGATCGCGAGTGTCTCCTGAATCTCGTCAATGATTTCGAAGATATCCCGGCTTTCCCGATCCATCTTGTTGCAGAATGTCAGGATTGGCAGGTCGCGGAGACGGCAGACCTCGAATAGTTTCCGCGTTTGGCTTTCAACGCCTTTTGCGCCGTCAATTACCATGATGGCACTATCGACGGCCGTAAGTGTACGATACGTATCTTCCGAGAAGTCGCTGTGGCCGGGAGTATCGACCAGGTTGAAACGGTAGGAGCCATAATCGAAGGACATCGCCGAAGCGCTAACGCTGATACCCCGGTTTTTCTCTATGGCCAGATAATCCGAACGCGTTCTCCGTGCCTCTCCTTTGGCGCGTACCTGACCGGCCATGCGAATCGCGCCGCCATACAGCAGGAACTTCTCGGTCAGCGTGGTCTTGCCGGCATCTGGGTGGGAAATTATGGCAAACGTTCGCCGACGGGCGATCTCGGGCGGAAGCTCGGCAACGTTTGACATGCGGTCCATCATCGGTGCGCATATAGGACTGTCACGCGGGAAGGGCAATTGGCACAGCCGGAACCGGCCCACACGGCACTTCAGGTCCTTTGGGGTGAGTGATAGCCCTTCGGGGGGACAATTCGATTTTGGAGAATGAACGGTGGATCTGGGAATCAAAGGCAAGTCGGCGCTGGTGTGCGCCTCGTCGCGCGGGTTGGGTCTTGGCTGCGCGAAAGCGTTGGCGGAGGCGGGCGTAAACCTGGTGATGAACGCGCGGGACTCCGGGCCGCTCGAAGCATCCGCGGCGGCGGTTCGGAATCGCTTCGGGGTCGCGGTTACGACGGTTTCCGCCGACATTACGTCCGAGAACGGGAGAAATGAGGTGTTGGATGGCTGCGGTCCCGTCGACATTCTCGTCACCAATGCCGGAGGGCCGCCGCCGGGACTATGGACGGAGTGGGATCGCGAGGACTTCATCCGGGCGCTTGACGCCAATATGCTGGCGCCTATCGCACTGATCAAGGCGTTGGTTCCCGGTATGATGGAAAGGAAATGGGGGCGGGTCGTCAACATCACGTCCCAGTCCGTCAAGGCGCCGATTCCGGTTCTCGGTCTTTCCAATTCGGCGCGAGCCGGGCTGACGGGCTATGTTGCCGGGACGTCCCGACAGGTGGCAGGGTCAGGAGTTACGATCAACAATCTCCTGCCGGGAATTCACGCTACTGACCGGGCGGACGCGCTTGACCGGAATGTCGCCGAGTCGGAAGGAATCGCCCTGGAGGAGGTGCGCGCCAGACGTGCGGCGACCATTCCGGCCGGACGCTATGGCACATCCGAGGAATTTGGGGCGGCCTGTGCCTTCCTGTGTTCCCGGTATGCCGGCTACATTGTTGGACAGAACATCCTCCTTGACGGAGGAGGAGTGAATGTAACGCTCTGACCGCACCGGCGTATCGCGCCGGGTTGCAATCCGCCGAAAGACCGATCAAATTTATCGGGTTTGAGTTGGAGTGGGGCGTGGCGGGCGACGTTCATCGATTGGAGGTCCAGAATCTGGTTCGGCACTATGGCGGGCGTGCGGTGGTTGATGGCGTCTCGCTACGTGTGATGTCCGGGCAGGTGACCTGTCTACTCGGGCCGTCGGGATGCGGCAAGTCGACGACGTTGCGCTGTGTCGCCGGTGTGGACCGGCAGGATTCCGGTCGGGTTCTGGTTGACGGGAAACAGGTCTGCGACGGCAGTGTCAGTATACCGCCGGAAGCTCGGCCGATCGGGTTAATCTTCCAGGATTACGCGCTATTTCCGCATCTGAGCGTCGTCGATAACGTTGCGTTTGGCCTGCGTGGCCCAAGGACATCCAGGTTGGCCAGGGCGGGGGAGGTTCTGGACCGCGTGCGGATGAAGGGGCACGCCAACCGTTTTCCCCATGAGCTGTCCGGCGGTGAGCAGCAGCGTGTCGCGCTGGCTCGGGCTATCGCGCCGCGGCCGAAGATCATGCTGATGGATGAGCCGTTCTCGGGGCTGGATAACCGCCTGCGTGACGGAATTCGTGACGAAACGCTTGAAATTCTCAAGGATGAGGGTTCCGCTGTCGTGCTTGTAACCCATGAGCCCGAGGAAGCGATGCGTATGGCGGATGAAATCGCGTTGATGCGCGCGGGCAGGATTGTGCAGCTGGGGGTGCCCTATAATGTCTATAACGCTCCGGTGGACCGGGACGCTGCGGCGTTCTTCAGTGACATAAATGTCATTCGCGGAAAGGTTTGCGGAGCGTTGACGGATACGCCATTCGGTCAGTTTCTTGCGCCCGGGCTGCCCGACGGCACCGAAGTCGACATCGTCATTCGCCCACAGCATCTGAAAATCGATCTCGACCGTGGTGGAAAAGGTCCGAATCCAACAGCGCGGGACGGTACGCCGGCGCGTGGAACGGTTTTGCGGGCGCGCTTCATGGGTTCTGAAAGTCTGGTAGAGATGAGAATGGATTACGACGGTTCGGTCCTTTCGGCGACGGTTCCGTCAGTCTTTCTGCCAAGTCCCGGGAAAGCGCTCTGGCTTATGATCAGACGTGACCGTTGTTTCGTGTTTCCAAGGGCCTGACGGCCTGCGTCATCGCCTCCCTGTTGGCGGTATGCCAATCGCTGGGAGCGTTCAGGAATGCCTCGACCTGTCTCAATGTTTCGGTATCGAAGGATTTCCGTTCTCTGGCTACAGTTAGCACGTCCCACCAGGTGCAGAGGTGGTGCAGTTTGATACAGTGGTCCTGAAGCGTTTTTTCGGCATGGGGGAAAATGCCGTAATAGAAAAGCACTGCCGTGTGTTCGCAGGTCGCGCCGGTTTTTCGGATTGCGTCCGTGAATTCGAGTTTTGACCCTCCGTCGGTCGCGAGATCCTCCACGAGCAGAACCCGCTGGCCCTCGTTCATGACGCCCTCGATTCGGGCATTGCGCCCGTAGCCTTTGGATTTCTTCCGCACATATGACATGGGGAGTCCCATCCGTTCGGCGACCATCGCCGCGAAGGGGATTCCTGCGGTCGCTCCGCCGGCAATGTTGTCAAACGCCTCGAAACCGGCTTCCCGCATCACGGTGGCGACAAGAAAATCGATCAGGATCGATCGGATGCGAGGAAACGAAATGAGCCTTCTGCAGTCGATATAGGCCGGTCCCCGCATGCCTGACGCGTAGACATAGGGTTCATGCGCATCAAAATGCACGGCGTTGGCCTCAAGTAGCATCGCGGCGGAATGCCGGGCGATTTCCTCTCTGGAGGGAAAGTATGGAGGGATCATTCCGACAGCTTCGTTTGCGACATTGAGTTCATCTCGCGCCCGGATAGGGACCAGTGCAGAGGAAAACCGGGATCGAACACAGTGACCGAACCTTCGGCAGTCTCTATCCTATCAGGATATGAGACCGCCGCGCCTTTGGCAAGCTGGATGACGCCTTCGTTGGCTGGCAGGCCGTAGAACGCCGGTCCGTGCAGCGAGACGAAGCTTTCGAGCATGGAAAGCGCACCCTCAATCTCGAAAACCTCCGCGATTACGGAGACAGCGTTCGTCGCCGTAAAGCATCCGGCGCAGCCGCACGCCTGTTCCTTGAGGGCGTCGGTATGCGGAGCGCTATCGGTTCCAAGAAAGAAATGAGGATCGCCCGATGTCGCGGCCGCGATGAGTGCCCGCCGATGCTCCTCGCGCTTGGCAACGGGCAGGCAGTAGTAGTGGGGCCTTATGCCGCCGGCTAGAATGTGGTTTCGGTTGATCGCGAGATGGTGAGCCGTGATCGTTCCGCCCATATCGGAACCCTGGGTCTTGACGTATTCGATTCCCTCGCGTGTGGTTATGTGCTCCATGACCACACGCAGGCCCGGCGTGGCGCGTCGCATCGGGTCAAGCACATGTTCGATGAACGCCGCCTCTCTATCGAATATGTCGACGGCCGGATCGGTCACTTCACCATGAACACAGAGTGGAAGCCCGATCGCGGCCATTCTCTCCAGCACCCCCTGTACGCGTCTGTAGTCCCGCACTCCCGAGGCCGAGTTCGTTGTCGCACCGGCCGGGTAGAGCTTCACGGCATGAACCAGTCCGCGTTCCGCGGCGGTAACGAGGTCCTCGGGATCCGTTTCCTCAGTCAGATACAGGGTCATGAGTGGCTCAAAGAGCGCGTCATCCGGTAGCGCCGCGAGGATTCGGTCGCGGTAGGCAGCGGCATCCGCTCCCGTTACGACCGGTGGCACTAGATTCGGCATGATGATCGCCCGCGCGAAATGCCTTACCGTTTCGGGCAGGACCGCTTTCAGGATCGCACCGTCACGCAGATGCAGGTGCCAGTCGTCGGGGCAGCGGATGGTCAGCGTGTCGGTCATAGCCGGGACCCTATCGAGTATCGGGCTTAACGAACTCTAATGCATTCGGCATCCGGGAATCCCGGTGCGTTCATGTCCGATATTTCCGTGACTGCGTTCATTGGCTCCCCATCGCAGTTGGCTTCGGGTGCGGGCGTCGCGATGTTCCACCAGATCCCACTTTCCCGCATGGCGGCGAGTGTCAAGGCGGTTTTCCGCGGATTCGATGGTATTCGGGAGGTCAATCCGTGTGTTTGATCCGGCACCCCGCGGTTCCCGCGCCTGGAGAGAACAGCGATGGACTGTTCGCAAGGCATCAGAGCCGATGTCCTCCACTGGCATGGAGATGGCGCGAGTGGCGGTGCGGGCCGAAACGGTCCATCGGCCGTTCGCGCCGGTTTCAATCTATTTTGAGGAGAATCCGGCGGACGGGCACACCGTTAGGGCAGAAGAAACAAGGCACCTCGTGACGTCCGAATTATATGGGATGAGTAGTTGCGGGCTTTCGGGAAGTCCGTAAATTCCGACCCGTTTGCGCGGGCGGATGTCCGCTTCACCTTCCTTACCGACGTGAGCCTGTTGTCCGGACCCAACAACCTGGAGGACGTCAGCCTCGATCCGCGCTACGCCACCATGTGCGGCTACACCGACGTGGAGTTGGACAGGGTGTTCGGCCGTGAGCTCGCGCGGCTGGACCGGAACTTGATCCGGGAGTGGAATAACGGCTACCACTGGCAAGGCGGGATTGGGTCCACAACCCCTGCGAAGTGCCGTTGCCGTGGCACCGCGAGTTCCGGCCCTGGTGGTTCCGGACGGGCTCGCCGGAGTTCCTCCACCGCAAGCTACTGGGGGTCAGGGCGAAGCCCGCCTGACAAGTGCTCAGGGCGAGCCGCACCGGAATACGGCCCGGTAAGCCTTCAACAGGGCGCCGCTAGCCCGAAGGGGTCCCGACCCTTAGATCCGGTGGCGTCGCCTCGTCACAGAGTTCGTCAACAATTTCGCTAAATGCCCTGACCTGGGTCCGTTTCTCCCCCAGGCGCCGCACCGAGACGGTGCCATCGACGGTTTCCCTCTCGCCGCAGGCCAGTATCGCGGGAACCTTTGCCAGAGAGTGTTCGCGAACCTTGTAGCCGATTTTTTCGTTACGTACGTCCGATTCGGCCCGGATACCCCGCTTCCGTAGAGCCGCGGTCACTTCACGGACGTATTCATCCGCATCCGATACGATCGAGGCTACAACCACCTGTCGTGGGGATAGCCAGAAGGGTAGCCTGCCGGCATGGCTTTCTATCAATATACCGATAAAACGCTCGAATGAACCAAGACAGGCGCGGTGCAGCATAACGGGTCGGTGCCTGGCGCCATCGGAGCCTATATAGGAAGCTCCGAGCCGCTCCGGCAGCACAAAATCCACCTGATGCGTGCCGCATTGCCAGTCGCGGCCGATGGCGTCGGTCAGGACGAATTCCAGTTTGGGTCCGTAGAACGCTCCTTCGCCGGGATTCAACTCCGGATCTATACCCGCTTTACGCGTGGCTTCGAGTAGCGCCAGTTCCGCCCGATCCCATATGTCGTCGGTACCCGCCCGGACGTCGGGCCGGTCGGAGAACTTTACGCGGAAGTTCGGAAAACCGAGTTCCGAATATACTTCGGTGAGCCATTCGATGTAGGTGGAAGTCTCGCTCTCGATCTGGTCCTCGGTGCAGAAAATATGGGCGTCGTCCTGGGTGAATCCACGCACACGCATGATGCCGTGCAGAGCCCCCGACGGCTCGTAGCGGTTACATGAGCCAAACTCCGCCATGCGTAGCGGCAGGTCGCGGTAAGACTTCAGACCCCGATTGAATATCTGCACGTGGCACGGACAGTTCATGGGCTTAAGTGCGCTGACGGACTTTTCACGCGCATGTTCCTCGTCGACCTCGACAAGGAACATGTGTTCCTGGAATTTCTCCCAGTGCCCCGAATCTTCCCATAGCTTGCGGTCGACCACCTGGGGGGTATTCACCTCCACATAGCCGCCCCGGGTCTGCTTGCGGCGTATGTAATCCTGAAGCGTCGTGAATATTTTCCAGCCGTTCGGGTGCCAAAATACCTGCCCGGGCGCCTCCTCCTGCATATGAAACAGGTCCATCTCACGACCGAGCTTGCGGTGGTCGCGCTTTGCGGCCTCCTCCAGCATCGTCAGATGCGCTTTCAGGTCCTTCCTGTTTCTGAAAGCGACGCCGTAGATACGCTGAAGCATTGGTCGCGAGCTGTCGCCGCGCCAATACGCGCCGGCCACATCGGTAAGCCTGAAAGCGTCAGCGGGGATCTGGCCCGTATGCTGGAGATGGGGCCCGCGGCATAGATCCTGCCAATGGCCGTGCCAATACATACGGACCGGCTCGCCTTCCGGAATAGCCTCCACCAGTTCGACCTTATAGGATTCATGGTTCGCGGCGTAATACCTCACGGCCCGCGACCGTTCCCATATCTCCGTGGTGACCGGATCCCGTTGATTGATGATCTCTTTCATCTTCCCCTCGATCGTGCCGAGGTCTTCAGGAGTGAAGGGGTCGTCTCTGTCGAAATCGTAGTACCAGCCATATTCTACGACAGGTCCGATCGTGACCTTAACCTCGGGCCAGATCTCCTGCACCGCACGGGCCATGACGTGCGCACAGTCATGGCGGATCAACTCAAGTGCCTGGGTCTTGTCCTCCAGCGTGTGGATTGTGATTCGGGCATCCCGATCAATGGGCCATTGCAAATCAAAATGTTGGCTGTCGACAGTCGCCGATATGGCCTTTCTTGCCAGTGACGGCGCAATCGATTCCGCGACCCCGGCGGGAGTGATGCCGCCCTCGAACTGACGGACGCTTCCGTCGGGAAAGGTAAGGGAGATCTGGGCCATAATCAATTTCCTCGTCGGTTTGGCGCCCACGGAACGCCCGGTTGCGGGTATGTTTTCGGACAGGTTACATGATGGCTGGGCCTGACCTTGTCAACGGACATTATGGCGGGGCTTTCGCCGGAGCCCTCGATATGCGAGTTTTCGGGTTCGAATCAGGAGGTATCCGTGCCCGGGCCAAGCGTTCTGGAGACCCCGCATGGGTCTCGTGTCGCCTACCACCTAACGGACGGCATGGGGCCGTGTGTGGTGTTTCTCGGCGGACTCCGGTCCGACATGGACGGAACAAAGGCGGTATATCTGGAACGCTGGGCCAGCAGGTCCGGCCGTGCCTATCTGCGGTTTGACTATTCGGGGCATGGGCGGAGCTCGGGCACGTTCGAGGAGGGCTGTATCGGTGACTGGACGGAAGACGCCGCTACCGTAGTATCGAGGCTGGCCGGGGACGGGGCCGTACTCGTCGGTTCATCCATGGGTGGTTGGATCGCGCTGAATCTTGCCACCCGGCCAAATATGGCTGTGAGGATTCGGGGCTTCGTGGGAATTGCCGCCGCACCTGATTTCACGGAAGACTCAATGTGGGCGGGATTCTCGGAAGAGCAGCGACGCGCGCTTGAGCGACAGGGGGAGATCGCGCTTCCAAATGATTATTCGGACGAACCATATGTCGTCACCCGCAGGTTGATCGTGGACGGGCGCGAGAACCTGGTGCTCCGAGAGCCGTTTACCCTTCCGTTTCCCGTTCGCCTGCTGCATGGCACCGCCGACACGGATGTGGACATTTCGGTCGCCATGCGGTTATTGGCACACGCTGACGGTAACGACATCCGCCTGACACTGGTGAAAGACGCTGACCACAGGTTTTCGACGGAGGACTGCCTCAGGCTTATCGAAGCGAATGTCGAGGATGTGCTTGGACTCCATGATGGGTAGTCGCGGGGATCTGGATGGTGCCATGGCGCTCCATGGGAAACCACGCGCTTCGGAGGAAACCCCTGGCGCGCGGTTTGGGAAATATGGATGGATTGGCGACTGGCGCTACGGATTCTCCACTGAACCGACAGGCGGGGAGGGTGGCCATGCAACAGCGCGTTAGCCTGATAACACTCGCTGTCTCTGACATGAATCTATCGGCGGCGTTTTACGAGGCTTTAGGCTGGACAAGGGAGGAAAGTCCCGACGGAGTTGTCGCGTTTGACCTTATCGGTCAGACGCTGGGTCTCTATTCCAGAGACGCGCTTGCGAGGGACATGGGAATCAAGGTTTCGGACATCTCGGGTTTTTCCGGCATTACACTGGCTCACAATGTGGCTAAGAAAGAGGAAGTGACGCCAATCTACCTAGCCGCCCTGAAGGCAGGGGGCCGGGGTATCAAGGAGCCGCACGACATATTCTGGGGTGGCCATATCGCGTATTTCGCCGATCCGGACGGTCATGTCTGGGAGATCGCGTATAATCCTTTCTCACCGCTCGGGCCCGATGGCGGGTTTCAGTGGAACGGGGTGGCGTGAGACGTCCGGGAAGCTACGTGGCGCTTGAGGAGCTCGGAAGGCAACGCCTGTCCCGCCACTTCGAGATGCGCAACTTCATGACGAGCGAGATAGCGAACTTCCATGGCATCCAGAATTTTCCCGACAGGCCTGAATTCGCTCTCGAGGTAGGTAGGCAGTTCGCCGTTTGGCTGCTTGAGCCATTGGTCGAAACGTTCGGACCGGTTGACATCCGTTCCGGTTATCGCAGTCCGGAGATGAACCGGTTCGGAGCGACACATGTCAAACCGCAGAAATGCGCGCGGAACGAGGCGAGCCACGCCAATCACATTTGGGACCGGTGTGACTCCAAGGGCCGTAAGGGAGTCTGTGTCACGGTTGGTATCCCCTGGTTCGCTCCGCAGTATAGGGATGGCCGGGACTGGCGGGATCTGGCGTGGTGGCTTTACGATCACCTTGATTTTCAGGAGGTTCGGTTTTTCCCGAGAAACGCCGCGTTCAACATGTCCTGGCGGAGTGCAGACCGCGAGCGCCGCATCCTGAGCTATATCCATCCCCGAGGTACTCTCGCCGCACCGGGAATGACACCGGATCCCGGGCGGGCGGAACGCTATGGCGATTTTCCGCCGTTTCGCGGAATAAACTATCCCGGCATTCCGGGAGAGCGGTCATGAAACTGCCGAGAACACCATCATTTCGCCTTGATGGTCGGTGCGCCCTCGTCACCGGCGGCTCGCGCGGAATCGGTCTCGGTTGCGCCGTGGCGTTGGCGGAAGCCGGCGCCGAGGTGGTCCTCGCGGCGCGTGGCCGGGACGAATTGGAGATGGCTGCGGGCGCGATGCGCGAGGCTGGCCTCGACGCGATCGGTGTTGTTTTGGATGTGACCGACCTCAACGCCATGCGCGCCGTGTTCGCTGACCGCGGACCATTCGGGATTGTGGTAAATTCCGCGGGTATCGCCCGCCATTCACTTGCAATGGACACCGGACCGGAGGACTTCGATACCGTTACCGCCGTCAACTTTCGCGCTGCCTATTTTCTTGCGCGGGAAGCGGCGATGCATATGAAACAGGGCGGTTCGATCATCCAGATATCCAGCCAGATGGGGCATATCGGCGGTATCGAGCGCGCGGTTTACTGCGGGACCAAGCATGGTGTCGAGGGGTTCACCAAGGCCATGGCGATCGAATGGGGTGACCGCGGAATACGTGTGAACACGGTCTGTCCGACATTTATCCGGACTCCGCTGACCGAGGCCACTCTGGACGATCCAAGGAAGCGCGACTGGATCATGTCAATGATCAAGCTCGGGCGCATCGCTGAAGTCGAGGACGTAATGGGGGCGGTGCTATTCCTCGCATCGGACGCATCGGCGATGGTGACCGGGACGTCAATTCTGGTTGACGGAGGCTGGACGGCCCATTGAATCCCGTTTCAGGGCGATGCGCATCCGATCTCGCGCCGATGCATGCATGGCCTGTTCCGCCAATCTGGCGGGATGTGACGCGGCGGTGCCATCCGTATGACTGCGGTTCTCCTGGGTTCGGCGGCGTCCCTGCGTGTTCGATAAATGGAAGCAAAAGCAATGAGGTAAATTCATGCCGCGTTCTTGCGGTTCGCGGGCGTTCGCCCTAAATCGGTTGCGAGTGTGGGAACGATATGCCTTTGAGCGCGCGCAAGGTTGAAATGGCCGGTCCCGGACGGCATGGCGACGGGCGGGGCCAGGACGGTGATCCAGCACCGCATCGGCACACTCCTCGATGCCCCGGGCTGTGCGGAATACGCGGTTCTCCGGAAATGGCCTAACGGCGGTTTCACGGTCATCCAATGCGACGGCCCGCGACCGCCGACACCCGTTGCGCGACGGTCGTCTGGAGGTTATATGACATCCGTGATTGCGCTGAAACAGACGGAAACCTTTCGGAAGTGGCTGGCCCGACTGCGGGATGAGCGGGCGGTCGCGATCATCACCGCCCGGATCAACCGTCTGGCCTTTGGTCATGCCGGCGATGTGCGGTCCGTGGGCGGGACGATCCGGGAGCCGCGTGTGCACACCGGGCCGGGCTACCGGGTTTACTATCAACAGCGCGGTGACCTGATCATTGTCCTGCTGTGTGGCGGTGACAAGGGATCCCAGACGCGTGATATCAAGACCGCGCGGCGGCTCGCCGACCAATGGAGGGAATGACCGTGACCGAGATGCTGACTGACTTTGATCCTGCGGACCACCTGTCCTCCGACCGGGCGACCGTCGCGTTCATGTCGGATGCGCTGGAGACCAACGATCCCGCCTATATCGCCCATTGCCTCGGCATCGTGGCCCGCGCCCGCGGGCTGACCGGGACGGAGCGGCAAACCCACCCGTTCAGCGCCACGGACAATCCCACCCTGCGCGCCGTTCTGGCCCTTCTGGACACCCTCGGGCTGCGCCTCGTCGCGAAGCCGGCCGGTGAGGTGTGACTCCCGGATCGTTTCATCATGGCGTTCTCCCTGTCGGTTCCGAACCGGCCGGCGTCGGCCCTCACGCGCCTGGCCGAGAAACGGCGGCTGTCACGCCCTCCGGATAGGCCAGGGACCGGACGAAACCCGGGGAAGGGCCGCGGAAAGCGCCCGTCCATCCGATCGAGCGGTTCCCCGTGCGTTTGGCGGTCCGGTTCGTCCCCGCGCGGCGCCGCGGGACCGGGACGCGGCTCACCGCGCGGTCGGGTCCGGCCGTCAACCGCCCCCGGCGCTGACACCCTGACCCTGCCCGAAGTGCCTGAATGACCGGCCGGCATGGAGACTGTCACCGCGCGCCTCGAATTTCCGGCCGTCGCTGGCGGTGTGGAGCCGATCGCCCGTCCGGCGATAGAGGTTCGGCAGTTCCATGCCATCCATGGCCTTGACCACGGCATCATTGGCTACCCGGATGTTTGCTGGTGGGAAGCGCCCACGCCCGGACGCGGATCGTCTCAAGCCGCCACACTTGCGAATAGCTTCCGATGAAAATTCCCGGGGCCACGACAGCCAAAACCATTATGGCTATAACCACCATGTCGATGTCCACTCGGGCCAGCAGTTTGCGGATG
>JAPOUP010000032.1 GCA_026708635.1 Rhodobacter sp. | reverse complement strand
TTTCAGCGCGAGGGTCGTGATCATCCATCGGGGGAGTCGGGAGAGGCAGTTCAGCGTCCAAACCTATCGGGACGCGCATGACGACGATGGCGAGACCTTCGAACTGGTGGTCACGCAGGCGTGGATGAATTCCTCGAACGGCGCGCGTCCGCTGCCCATCGCCGACGGCGTGGCGGTCGGCACCATCACCAACGACGACCCGCTGCCGGCGGCGTACCTGTCGCGGTTCGGGCGCACGGTGGCCGAGCAGGCGCTGGACGGCATCGCCGGGCGCATGGCGGCGGACCGTACGCCCGGCACGCGGGGCACGCTCGCCGGGCAGGCGCTGGGCCCCGGCCCTGCCGCCGGCCGGCCGGCAACGGGCGGCGCGGACGGTGAAGCGGCGCGGGCGATGGCGGAGATCGCGCGCGGGTTCGGCGCGGAAGCGCCGGGGCGGGCGTCCGACCCGTTCGGCTTCGGCGCGTCCCCGCCCCGGTCGCGGACGACGGGCGCGCGGGAGGCGCTTCTCGGTACGGCCCTCTCGCTGACGGGCCAGAGGGACGGTTCGGGCGGCAGCCTCGCCCTCTGGGGCCGGGCGGGCCAGGGCAGCTTTGACGGCGCCGAGCGCGGCGACGGGACGGACGTCACCCTCGACGGCACGGTGACCACGGCCATGCTGGGCGCGGACTACGCCCGGGACGACTGGCTGGTCGGCCTCGCGCTGACCCGGAGCACGGCCGACGGCGGGTACGCCTCCATCGGCGGGGACAATCCCTGCAACGGGAACGACCCGGACGCCCGGACGCCGGTGCTCTGCGACGGCGCGGTGCGCGCGGGCGACGGCGATGTGGAGGCCTCGCTGACGGCGGCGGTCCCCTACGCCGCGCTGCGGGTCTCGGAGCGCCTGAGGATCTGGGGCGCGCTCGGCGTTGGCACGGGCGAGGTGACGCTCAGGACGGCCATGGGCGGCAGCTACGGCGCCGGCACCGACTGGAGCATGGCGGCGGCGGGGATGCGGGGCGACCTGCTGGCGCCGCCCGCCGAGGGATCCGGCCCGGCGCTGGCGATGATCTCCGACGCGCTCTGGGCGCGGACCTCTTCGGACGGGACCCGCGAGCTGGCGGAGTCGGAGTCCGGCGTGACCCGGCTCAGGATCGGCCTGGAGGGGAGCTGGCGCGTCGCGCTGGAGGGCGGCGGCGAGCTCGCGCCGAGGCTGGAGGTAGGCGCGCGCCATGACGGCGGCGACGCGGAGACCGGCTTCGGGGTCGAGCTCGGGGGCGGACTCGCCTGGACCGATCCGTCGATCGGCCTCTCCCTCGACCTCTCGGGCCGCGCGCTCCTCGCGCACGGGAACGGCGACCTGGGGGACCGGGGATATTCGGCGTCGGTCTCCCTGGACCCCGCGCCCGGGACGCGGCGCGGACCGTCGCTCAGCCTCCGCCAGGACTTCGGCGGGCGGGCCGGGGGCGGGCTGGACGCGCTGTTCGCGCCGGACCCGCTGGAGGACCGCGCGGGCGGCGGGGCCGGGTCCCGCTGGGCGCTGGAGGCGGCCTACGGGTTCCCGGCCATCGGCGGGCGCTGGACCGGCGGCCCGCACGCAGGGCTCGGCCTCGCCACCGGCGCGCGCGACTACGAACTCGGCTGGCGGCTCACGCCGGAGGCGGCCGGCACGCCCGACCTCTCGTTCGGCGTCAGGGCCACGCGGCGCGAGAGCGACGGGACCGCGCCGGAGCACGGGGTCGGGGTCGGGATCACCGCGCGGTGGTGAGCGCCAGGCGCGCCCGGTCTTCCCTTGATCGGAGCCGGGCATCAGGATGTTGGCGATGATCCGCCCGACGCGCCCAAGGCTTGGCGCTTCGCCCGCGCGAGTTGGGCCAGTTCCTCTGCGGCACCCTCGTCGTCTTGCATGGGCGGGGTACCGCCGCAGGCCTTGGCGCAAGACATCGCCCCGCCACTGTCGGCCAATTTCCGCACGTAACAGCCTGAAGCCGCAGACCGCCCAGCAGTGACTCAGTCTGACTCACATCATCGTCGTGACTCGGTCGAGGGCGGGACGCCCGCTCCGGGGATCTCGCCTGAAGCAGGCGTTTTCGCCCCGGAGCGGGCATAACGAACCGGCACGCAGCGAAGGTGCGCGTTCGCGCCCTCGCAGTTGCGCTCATCGGAGCGCAGGCCGCTCAAGCCAGGCGGGCTTTGCGGATTTTGCTACACAATTCCCATATTTTGACCGGGCCACCAATGATTCCCGGGCTTCGAAGTCGCGCGTCAATCGCCAATCCATGCTATGGCGAAGCGACGCGACCACCGCATACCGGTAAGGGAACGCCGGTGGTCGAACCGCATGAGGTCGGCAATCCCCGCACAACCCTCACAGCCAGGAAAGCGAATGCCAGGGCCTCAAGCATATCGCCGTCAAGCCCGACCGCCTCGACGGCCTCGACGGCACGGCCGAGCCGTCCCGCCATCTCGCCCATCAGTGCGGGATTGTTACGTCCGCCGCCTGTCACCAGAATACGGTCGGGCATCTTTGGGCAATGTTCCATTCCGCGTGCGACGCAGGCGGCGGCTATGGCCGCGAGCGTCGCGGCCGCATCGGCATCGGCCATTTCCGCGACCAGCTCACGAAGTCCGGCAAACGCGTCACGGTCCAGAGATTTAGGCGGCCGCATACTGAGGTAATCACCCTGCAGGAACATCTGGACGGCCACTTCATCCACACGTCCCTCCAACGCCAGCGTCCCGTCCAGATCAAAATCGAGTCCACGTCGCGACCGCATGAAATCGTCTATTGGCGCGTTGGCCGGACCGGTGTCGAAGGCAAGGCAGGCACCGGTTTCATCAGGTACCGACCGTGTGGGATCTATCCAGGTCAGGTTTCCCACACCGCCGAGGTTTACGAACGCGATCGGCGTCCTGGCCTCCATCCACCGAGCGCAGGCGAAATGAAAGAACGGCGCCAGGGGAGCCCCCTGCCCGCCTTCGCGGATGTCTTTGGACCGGAAGTCCCACACAACCGGCAAGCCAAGTTCCTTCGCGAGCGCATCGCCACTTCCCACCTGGTGGGTGCCGCGTCCCCGTGGGTCGTGGGCGAGGGTCTGCCCATGAAAACCGACCAGATCGGCCTCAAACCGCGTTAAAATCTCGGCATGGGCCCTTTCGACCGTGGCGGCGGCGTCATCGACGCCAGGATCACCCGGCCAGCGCCCCGAGGCCGCGCGGAGTATCTGGCGCTCTTCGGGTGAGTAGGCCCTGAATCCGGATCCACCGAATCCAAGGATGGCCTCTCCATCCGTTCGCAGGACCGCAGCGTCCACCCCATCCATGGACGTTCCGGACATCGCGCCGAGCGCAAGGACCGAACCGGAACTGTCCATCGAACCCCACACCACTTCGCCATGCCTCGAATCGACGCTGGAGTGGCCTCGAACGGGTCCACTCCAACCATTCGCGTGATTACGACGTCCATCCGTCCGGCGCAACCTGAAGGTCACGTCGCGGGAAAATTGACGCGGGGTCTATGGGCGCACCCACTGATATGAACCGCCCCAAAGCGGCTCCCGGATGTCCATTGTCGGATTTTGACTGGCATAGGGATATATGAACTTTTACAGCATTGTCATCACGTTGACACAATTCCGGACATGCGTTATGCGATTGCGCCGGTGCGCTGGCCCCTGCACAGGAGAACCTCGATGTCCGTGGAACGGGAATTCACGATTGGCGCCGCCGACAGGAAGCGCCTCGAGGAAATCGTCCGGTCACGCGGAACCGGTCTGACCCTGTCGCGGAACGTCGAGGCAATCCTTCTGTCGGCCGAAGGACTGAATGACATGGATGTGGCGAAACGACTTGGCGTGAGCCACGACCAGGTGCGGCGATGGCGGGATCTCTACGACAGAGCCGGGCTCGAATCAATTCTGGAAAGGCTTCCGGATAGCATTCACGACACGGCGGCTACGGCCATCCAGCCGGAGGCGAGAGACGAAACCATCACATCGCCGACGGTCCATACGGGTTCGGAACGGCCCGCACGACCGAAGTCGGATTTCCTGGGGATTATGCGCGAGCGCGGCTTCGTCGCGGACTGCACGGATTTCGAGGGTCTGGAAACGGCTCTCGGATCGGGCGTGGTACCTGGCTACATCGGGTTCGACGCTACCGCGCGAAGCCTGCATGCGGGCAGCCTGATCCAGATCATGATGCTGCGATGGTTTCAGAAAACGGGACACAAACCGATTGTCCTGATGGGCGGCGGAACATCGATGGTCGGTGACCCGAGCTTCCGTGCCGAGGAGCGCCCGCTGCTCACGCCGGACCACATCGACGAAAACATCGAGGGCATACGTGCCGTATTCACGCGCCTGCTTGATTTCGGCGACCGCCCCGGCGACGCGATAATGGCCAATAACGGCAGGTGGTTGAACGATCTGAACTATCTGGATTTCCTGCGAAACGTCGGACGCCATTTCAGCGTCAACCGGATGCTAGGCTTTGAATCGGTGAAATCACGCCTGGACCGCGAACAGAGCCTGAGCTTTCTGGAATTCAACTACATGATCCTTCAAGCCTATGACTTCGCGGAACTTAACCGACGCCATGGCTGCATCCTGCAGATGGGCGGTTCGGACCAATGGGGCAATATCGTCAACGGAATCGATCTCACGCGCCGCATCCATGGCGCGGAAGTATACGGTCTCACAAGTCCGCTCCTGACCACCGCCGGAGGCGACAAGATGGGCAAATCCGCCGGAGGCGCCGTCTGGCTGAATTCCGACATGCTGGATCCCTACGAATTCTGGCAGTACTGGCGCAATGTCGATGATACCGATGTCGGACGCTTCCTGAGACTTTTCACCGAGCTTCCGGTGAGTGAATGCGAACGTCTTGGCGCGCTAGGGGATTCGGAGATCAATGAAGCCAAGACCCGGCTTGCCAGCGAAGTCACGTCGCTCTGCCACGGAAGGGACAGAGCCAAGGCGGCGGAAGCGACGGCCGCCGACGTATTCGGAAAGGGCGGAGTGGGAACCAGTCTTCCCGGCATCGCGCTCTCCGCATCGGACATAGGCGACGGCATCTCCGTCGCCCAGCTTCTGGTTCGTTCAGGGCTCGCCTCTTCGGGCAAGGAGGCCAGGCGTCTCGTCGCGGGCAACGGCGTACGGATTGACGGATCACCTTTGGCGGACGCGGGGATGGTAATCGATACGGACACCCTGGCGTCGCCGGTAAAGCTTAGCGTCGGCAGGAAACGGCACGCGCTTATCTCGCTTGCCGGTTGACGACTCCCGCCAGGTGGCCCGGCTCAATGCAGCATCCATTGTCCTTCAGGAAAAAACGCGTGGAAGGCGAAGGCGAACATTATGTCGTGTGGGACATCCACGCCATCTTTCCTTACACGGATCGTTCCGACATCCCGTCCGGCCGAGATCGTTTCGGTATCGAGCGCTGACGCCTGCCCCTCCCTCCAGCTGATCGTGACCCCGGCCTCAGTGATCTCACCCTTGACCCTCAGCCGCGCCAGCGGCCAAGCGCTTTCGCCGACTCGGACCACCCGGGCCAGAGCGGGAATGTCATGGGGAGGAAGTTCGCCGTCATAAAGAAACGGGCGGTGCGAGCTGTCGTAGCTTACGTATGGATTGCGCCCGTATTGCCGCGGCCAGCCGGGCTCCGCCATCACCAGCCCGTGCGGATTCCGGGAGCGGAATTCCGCCCAACTCTCCATCCAGCTCGGGAGCTGGTCCAGATAGCTGCCGGCGTGGGCGCCAACGATCCCCATACCGACCGCCTGCTGCCACCAACTCTGGGTCTGACGATCATACATAACCATATCCGAATGGCGAAGCTTGCCGGAAACCCCAAAGGTAAGCGTCTCCCCGGAGACACGGCGATCGAAAGTGATCCCAGAATTGCACAGCGGACAGAAGGTGACGGCAACAGGCACGCCGCCGACCTCGTCATTCACGATCTCGTGCCAGATCAGGTAGCGCACCGGGTAGGCTCTCGGCGTCTCTCCGTTCAGCTCGAGCGTGATCACCGGTTCACGGTCGCCGATCCGGCTCTCTTCGGTGACCCGTATGAACCGCGGATCCGACAGCGCCGGAATACCGTCTTTCGGCGGACCCCCGGACATGATCTCCGACCAGTTCCCCACGGTGGTGTTCGCGAAATCCGTGTTCGGCCATTCACCTCTCCAGAATTCGGGACTCGCCGCGGCGGAGGCCGCAGTGGACAGGAGTCCGGTAACGGCGGCCGCAACCGCTTTCATCCACATATGCCTCTCTCTCCAAACGTTGCCGGAAATACACGGCCTCCCGGAAAGTCAGGCATCGCGTGGCTCCCGCGGTATGTCAATCGATCACCTCCACCATTTCGATCCGGTCCGGCGCGCCACTGACGGCACCGGTGGACGGATGCCCTTTCTTGATGGCGTCGAGGATCTCCAGTCCGGATACCACGCGTCCGACAACCGTATAGTTTCCGTTCAGATGGTAACCCGGAGCGAACATTATGAAGAACTGGCTGTTAGCGCTGTCAGGATCGGCGGACCGCGCCATGCCCACCACACCCCGATCGAAGGGGATGTCGGAAAATTCGGCCGGAACGTCAGGCAGGTCGGAGCCACCACGTCCCCAGTTTCGGGGGTCGACGCTGTCGACCCGGGCGAACTGTCCGTCGCCGGTCTGGGCCATGAATCCGCCAATCACGCGATGGAAGTAGATGCCGTCATAGAAGCCAGCCGCCGCCAGATCCGTCATCCGCGTGACATGTCCCGGAGCGACCGTCTCAAGAAGATCTATCTCGATCGGCCCGTTCGCCTCTCCGGCAACGTGGATCCTCAACCCGGCGGCGGCGGCTGGAGCGGTGGCGAGGCAGAGAACGAGCGCCAGACTACGCAACATCCGAGGCCACCTTAATGGAAATCATCCTGTCCGGGATTTCGGGAGGTTCCCCACGCGTGATGGAGTCTATATGTTCCATCCCATCGAGCACCCGACCATAGACCGTATACTGTCCATTGAGGAAATGATTGTCGCTAAAGTTGATGAAAAACTGACTGTTCGCGCTGTCCGGATCGCTCCCCCGCGCGGCGCCCAACGTGCCTCGGTCATGCGGGATCGAAGAGAACTCGGCGGGGAGATCCGGCTTCGCCGAGGCACCCGTGCCCACCAGTCTAGGGTTCACCCCGGTTGACTGATTGCCATGCACGACATCACCGGTCTGCGCCATGAAACCATCGATCACACGGTGGAATATCACACCGTCGTACTCACCCGCGCGTGAGAGCTGCTTGATGCGCTCACAATGTCTTGGCGCGACCTCCGGCATGAGTTCGATCGTCACCGTGCCATCTTTCAGCTCAATCAATACCGTATTTTCCGGATCCCGGATTTCCACCATCTCGTCCCCACGTCACTGCGATATAGCCCGCTATATATCGAGAGCGGCGACGGCGAAAGTTGAAAGCCCATGTTGACGCCCGGCGCGGAATCAAGTCGAACGGTCGCGACCGGCGAGGGAGGCGAGAATGGAATACAGCACGCTCGACGACATCGAACTCAATGGCAGGACCGTGCTTACAAGGGTCGACCTCAACGTTCCCGCGCGGGACGGCCGGATCAGCGATGCGACCCGCATCGACCGCGTCGTGCCGACGGTAAGGGAAATTCTCGCCAACGGCGGCAAGCCGGTGCTTATGGCGCATTTCGGGCGCCCCGAGGGCCGCTTCGTACGATCGATGTCCCTCAGGTTCCTGCTCCCCGTTCTGGAGGCGAAACTGGGAGTCCCGGTGTCATTCGCGGAAAGCTGCGTCGGAGAGACCGCCCGAACCGCGGTGGAGAGACTGAATGGCAACTCGGCGCTGCTTCTCGAAAACGTCAGGTTCCATTCCGGAGAGACCGCGAACGATCCGGAGTTCGTGGCTTCGCTTGCGGTTCTGGGAGACATCTACTGCAACGACGCGTTTTCGGCCTCGCATAGGGCCCATGCCTCCACAGAGGGCCTGGCCCGGCAGATGCCCGCCTGCGCCGGACGTCTGCTACAGGCGGAACTGACGGCACTGGAGGCGGCGCTTGGATCACCAGACCGGCCGCTGATGGCGATCGTGGGTGGCGCCAAGGTGTCGACCAAACTGACTCTCCTGGACAACCTGATCGGCAAGGTGGATCACCTCGTGATAGGAGGCGGCATGGCGAACACGTTTCTCGCCGCCAATGGTCTGCCGGTCGGCAGATCGCTCGCCGAGCGCGGCATGGTCGATTCAGCGTGCGAAGTCATGAGACACGCCAGTTCCGCCGGCTGCGATCTTCTGCTACCCACGGACATCACGGTCGCACGAAGCCCGGAGCCCCATGCGGCGAACGAGACGCTTCCGGCTGACGCCTGTCCAACGGACGCGATGATTCTGGATGTCGGCCCGAAGACGGCCGGGCGCATATTGGAAACCGCGGGGAGGTGCCGTACGCTGATCTGGAACGGACCTCTTGGCGCGTTCGAGACACCGCCCTTCGACGCGTCCACCCTGTCGGTCGCGAAGGGTATCGCCGATCTGACGCGGTCTGGCCCGATGACCTCGGTGGCGGGCGGCGGCGATACCGTCGCCGCCGTCAAACAGGCGGGCGTGGCGGACCGGCTCTCATATGTATCCACCGCCGGAGGCGCGTTTCTTGAATGGATGGAGGGCAGGCCCTTACCGGGCGTGGCGGCCCTGACCCGCTGATTTGATCCGGGCTCACGGTCCGGTTGCGTGACGGGGTGCGGCCCGCGGGAAATGGCGTCCGCTTACGGCAGCGGCATCCAAACGCGATTCCCGACATTGATATTCCCGATGTCCCGCGTAAACCAGCGCTGGAGAAACACCAACGGGACCCAAAGGAGAGGCAAATGGAAAAGATGAGGCAAGCGGAGCGAATGCGTAGCGCCGCCGGATTTGTCGCCGCGCTTGACCAGAGCGGCGGGTCGACCCCGAAAGCGCTTGCGCTCTATGGCATCGGCGACGGGGAATATGCGAACGAATCGGAGATGTTTGACCTGATTCATTGCATGAGGGAGAGAATCGTCAGATCGCGGGCGTTCACATCCGAAAAAGTCATCGGAGCGATCCTTTTTGAGGACACGATGGATCGGGATATCGATGAACGGCCGTCGGTGGACTTCCTGTGGGATGTCCGGGGCGTGGTACCGTTCCTGAAAGTTGATCGCGGTCTTGCCGATGAAAGCGATGGTGTTCAGCTTATGAGGCCGATCGATGGCCTGGATGACCTGTTGGAGCGCGCTTTGTCCAAGGGAATATTCGGAACCAAGGCGCGATCGGTGATCAATGCCGCCAATCCCCGAGGAATTGCCGCGAACGTCGCCCAGCAGTTCGAGATCGGCAAACGGATCCAGGGGTTCGGACTGGTCCCGATCATCGAGCCGGAGGTAACGGTGTCGATAGCCGATAAGGAACGGGCGGAAGACATTCTTCTGGACGAACTCGGTCTTAAACTCAACGCTCTTCAGGACGGTGAGGATGTGATCCTCAAGCTGACCCTGCCTTCCCGCACGAACCATTACCGGTCATTGACGGAGCATCCGCGGGTTATGAGAGTGATTGCGCTGTCAGGCGGATACAGCCGTGAGGAGGCGAACGAAAAGCTCGCGCGAAACCGGGGGGTGATCGCCAGTTTCAGCCGTGCGTTCACGGAAGGACTCGCGGCCAGTCAAAGCGACGCGGAATTCGACGCCACGCTCGCTTCCACCGTTGAGAGTATTTACCGGGCGTCGATCTCCGGCTGACGGTGCGCCCGGCCAGTGCAACGACCGGAGTCACTTTGCGTGCGTGAAGCGTGACAGATCGTATTTTGGGCTTTTCAAAGATCGGTCATTGGGTTTAGTGTCAGGCCACCGTTCGATAGAAGCGGAACCACGAGGCACGGTATGGCCCACAGAAAACCGCCACCCGCACTGTTGGGAACCCTGTTCGTCCTCCTCGCGTTCGGGGTGGGCGCGTATTTCGCGTTCTCGTCAGTGCAGGGAAACTATGGTGTATTCCGCCGTATCCAGATCGAGGCGGAAACCGAAGCGCTTAGGAACGAGCGGGATCGTCTGATGCAGGAAGTCGCGCAACTCCGAAACAAAACCCGACGTCTGAGCGATGACTATCTGGATCTGGATCTCCTTGACGAGCAGGCGCGGGATGTGCTCGGACTTGTCCGCAGCGATGAAGTCGTGCTCAGGTAATGCGTGCGTCCGCTACCCTGTCCCTTACCGGTCCGGCCTGACAGTCTCACTTCCCCCAAGCAAAGCACTCACGATGACTTTTCGGTACATCTCCGAACTTCGAGAGAGCATGGCGTTGAACTCAACCGCTTAGTGCAACGCCCGAGGGCAGCCACCATCGTGCCATGGTCTCCATATATGGTCGACAGCCGGGCACCCCTCACCACCGGAGAACCCATGACCGCTGTCAATGGTTTCGCACTCA
>JAPOUP010000026.1 GCA_026708635.1 Rhodobacter sp. | reverse complement strand
AGGGAGATAGCGTCGCCTTGGCAGGAGTTGCGGCTTATGTCATTAGGGCCTTGATCCTGTCAGCGGTTTTCTGCGTCGGCTCGCGAAGCTGGGCGACCGCCCGGGCGACGGCGTAGCCCTCGGTGACGTAGTTGGGCCAGGCATGGTTGACGAGGTGCATCGTGTATGAAGGTGTATCGTACGGCGAGAATGCGGTCCTGCCGGGCGCACCCGAAACGCCGTGCTCGTTCCGCGACCGGAAGGCGTTTCCGCCGCGGCAGAAATCGTGAGGCAATGGCACCGCCACCAAAATCATGCGACTGACCGACATGGAGCGATCCGAGATGGAGCTAATTGACCACACCGCGGCCTGGCTCAAGGGCGAGGATTTTGAGATGGCGATGCTCACCCTTGCCGGCGGAATGGTGTTTGCGGTGTCCGCCGCCTTTTGGCTGTTCGGCGCCACGCCCGCCGCTCAGGCCATGGTCTTGCCTCTATTGGCCGTGGGGGCGCTTTTTGTCGTGGCGGGTGTGGTTGGCTTTCTGGGTAACCAGGGGCGGCTCGACGTTATGTCAGAGGCCTGGCGCGATGACCCGGTTGCCTTTGCCCGTGCCGAAAAAGTGCGGGTCGAAGGTTTCTCGGTACTCTTTACCGGAACGATTATCGGCGCGGCTCTCTTTTCCGCCATCGCATTTGCCCTGTTCGTGTTCTTCGAGAACCCGCACCTTCGCGCAATCGCAATTGTCCTCGTGCTTCTGGCCTGCGCGGGATTTACAGCTGATTTCTTTTCGAAAGAACGGGCGGACAGGTATTACGGCGCGATCACCGATGAGCTGCGAAAGCACGCCGACATGGACGGGTCCGGAGGCTAGCTTCGGACACGGACGCACCGGCGCGGAACGTGCAATATCGGCGACAGCATCGCCGAAGACATCCTCGGGGACTACCGGTCGCTGTAACGGGCTTGCACCGCCCGTCTGACAGCGCCATGAGCGGATGCGCATTGAAACGCTGCCCGGCCGCCGATATAAATTGGACATTCCCTGCCGCGGGAACGGCGATCAGTTTGGACGGGCGGCGACAGCGCGGGACGAAGCGATGAACACCGTTCTTGACGAGGTTACCAGCGAAAACATGGACGCGCGGCATGTACGGCGGCGTGTCGAAGACTGGGAAAAACGTCTGAACGGCCTCTTCGGATTGATCGGTGAGTGGCTGCCAGACGGATGGGAAGCCCGGCGGGGCGCGCCGTTGGTCATGCACGAGAAGCTGATGCGGGAGTTCGGCGTGGATGCGAAGCCAATCCCGACACTCGAACTCCTCGGCCATGCCGGCGAGGTCGTGAGGTTCAAGCCGCACGCGCTGTGGATCGTCGGCAACAACGGTCGGGTCGACGTGAGCCGCAACGGACACCGCCATGTCATCGTCGACATGGCCGAGAACTTCGCGGAGCCGGACTGGCAGGTGGCAAGCGCTGATCGGCGATGCGATCGCGAGACCGTTACGGGCGATTGGCTGCGACAGCTCCTGCGGTGAAGGGCCTTCCGGCCATCGCGGCATCGTATGAGCGGACCGACGCCTTTCTGGGAAACCTGCGGGACAGCTGCGAGGCGGCCGGTAATGCCGGGGAGCGCGACCGGGTTGCGCGCGAGCGGGAACTGAACGACCAGGCCTGGTTCGTTCTGGCC
Source organism: Rhodobacter sp. (assembly GCA_026708635.1). Classification (GTDB taxonomy): domain Bacteria; phylum Pseudomonadota; class Alphaproteobacteria; order Rhodobacterales; family Rhodobacteraceae; genus JAPOUP01. The sequence continues at coordinate 8,894 of JAPOUP010000026.1, read as the reverse complement.
TGGGGGCAGTTGGAGACGGAAATCGATGATGCCTGCAGGGACGCCATACAGTCGGGAAAGTCGCATCGGGAATGGCGATATCGCCGGGTGTGGGGCATGTTCGATCAGGACAACCCCAGGCTGAGCTTCAGGAACCGTCTCTCCCTGGTTCTGGACCGGAACAGCGACCTGTGGAGAAGAACCGTGGAACTCTACGAGGTTCGCAATCAGGTTGCGCATGGCGAACTTCGCTCGGAAGGCATCGACGTCTCGACCGTGATCGAGGATTTCTATCGCATCCACGCTTCGTTGGTACGGGATTGAGCCACGGGTGAGTCAGCGTTGCTGCTTCCACGCAGGAAGAAGGCTTCGGCATGCCCATAGCTGCAGAGGCGGCGAACTGAACCGAACCCGACGATCGATCTGCCTCTGCGCTTTACGAAACCGACGCGAATTGGGAATCATGGGCTGCCGGCAGGCGCGGGAGGACACTATGTTTCCTGTCGCGGTTACGCAGAACCCTCAGATCCCGCGCCATAGGTGAATTGGTTCGCAGCCTTGGCAAGTGTCAATGATAGCGTCCAGCATTCTCAAGACGTAGCCATTCGATCCGCCACTTGTCCCACTGTCTCCAAGTGATACGGCTGCCAGACAGCCGGCGATTCCTCGTCAGGCAGGTAACCGCCTTTCTCGCTCGTGCAAATGACCCGGCGGGACAGTTCCCCGTTCCGACCGTTCGCGGCGATTACCCGAACACGGTAGATGCAGACCGGCGGTGGGGTTTCAGGCAAGGCTTGGCACGCGTCAGCACTGTAATACCTTGAGGCCGGAGGGAGTTCATCGATGGGTTTAATCTACTCCCAAAGTATCCTTGCGATGGCCAAAGCGCTTTGCCTTGAACAGGGCGTAATGGCTTGGTCATCGAACCAGTTCGGGCTGTGCGCTGAGGTCAACAAATCCAACCTCTACAGGTATTTGGCAGCCGCGAAGAAATCCTGATCGCGCTCATCCATGCGGAGATGCACGGCTTCGTCGAGGGTTTCGGGAGCCGCGTCCCGCGGGGCGCGACCTTTCGACAGCCGAATTCGCCCGCATCGTGGCCGATCAATATGGCATGCCATCTCTTGTGAGAGTTGGTAAACCGTGCCGCCTACCGACATACCGCCCCTGAATTCCCTACGCCATTCCGACCTGTGTCCGCGACGGGCCGATATCGTCCGGTCGCGAGGCGAGAAAGGACTCCAGCCGGTGCCTTAGGCCGGCGGACTCCGGCGAGTCGAAGAGGTTCACGCATTCGTTTGGGTCGCGCTCAAGATCGTACAGTTCGCCCGCTCCGGAAGTCAGGTCGACGGTCATTTTCTCGGTCCGCGTCCTGACGGTGCGTAAGTTCAGTCGCACGCCTGTCCTGGAGGGCAGAAGCTCCCATTCATTCAATGCGAAGTCGCGGGTCGCCTCCGGTTTCTCGACAAGCGGCCGCAGGCTTTTGCCATGCTGCGCCAGCAGCGCCTCGGCGCCGCTATAGTCGAAAAACGTGGGTGCGAGGTCAATTGTCGAAACCGGCTGGTCGTTGGCTGCACCGGCGGGGATGCCCGGGCCCCTCAGGATCATTGGCACACGCAGCAGACCGTCGTAGTGCATGGGTCCCTTAAGGATCAGTCCATGGTCACCAAGCCAGTCTCCATGGTCGCTGGTGAAGACGACAATTGTATTCCGGTCCAGCCCGGCCTCGTCCAGTGCGATCAGTATGCGGCCGATATTATGGTCGATCAGCGCGATCTGGCCGTAGGTATTGGCGATGATCTCACGAAGCTGGCCATCCGTCTGCACGGGAATCCGGCTGTAGGACTTACGTATCTCCACGCTCTTTCCCGTGCCCTGCGGTTCGCTTGTCAGCACCGCCTCGTGCCACCATGGCCTTCCCGTGAAATCACGCGTTCGATGTGCCGGCAGGTCGACTTCGGCGGGATCGTGCAGGCGTGACCATGGTTCCGGCGCGTCAAATGGGTGGTGCGGATCCGGGAAACTGACCCAGGCGCAGAACGGGCCCTCGCCGCGGGCGTGCCTTAACCATTCGATGGCGCGGTCGGCCGTCCAGGTCGAGTTGTGCCAGGCCACGGGCAGTTTCGAATGCCAGGTCTGGGCCGCTTCCTTCGTGTCACCCGCGTTTTCGAGGTACAGAGCGTTTTTTTCGTCGCCGTGCCCGTCGGCATGGAACCAGCGTTCGTAATGCTGGCCGCGCGGCGGGCGTTCGGGCAGGAACCAGTTATGTCCCACCAGCATCAGCTCCACACGGTTAAATCCCATATATGGACCGTTCCACGTTTCGGGAAAGCTGGCTGACGACTCAATGCATTCAGGGGTCCCGGTGGGCTGGAAGGTATGATAGGTCGCGAAATGCGCCTTGCCGAAGAACGCCGTTTCGTAGCCCGCGGCGGCCATCGCCCCGGCAAATCCATTCGCGCCGATCTCCGGCGGCAGGTCGATGCCGTTATCGTGCACGCCGTGCGTGCGGCATAGCTGGCCCGTCAGTATGGACGCCCGGGCGGGCTGGCAGACCACGCAGGGAGTGATACAGTTCGAAAATCTGGTGCCTTGGCCCGCGAGGCTGTCGAGATGCGGTGTCTTCACCCCACGCCCTTCAAACCCGAGGCAGTCGGCGCGGAGCTGGTCCGCGGAAATGAGCAGGATGTTTGGCCGGATCATGCCCCGGCCCGTTTTTTCCGACGGAGGGAAAACACGATCACTCCGACCGATAGCGCGATGAACGCGAACGCGACCGGGCTCGTTACCAGAAAGAACGGGTCACCGCCGGTGGCCGCGAACGCCTGTCGCGCGGTTTCCTCCAGTTTTCCGCCAAGCAGGAAGGCGATGACGAACGGGAGCGGGGACATGCCGAGCCGGCGCATGAAATAGCCAAGCACGCCGAAGGCGATCGCGAACCACATCGCCTCCATCCGGGTCTCCTGAACATAAATGGCGGTCAGGGTCAGCAGCAGCACGATCGGCAGAAGGATGTGTTTTGGAACGCGGATCATGATGCCCATCGATCGCATGAAAACCCCTCCGACCGTCCAGTTCAGCAGATTGGCCAGCATCATCGCCGTAAACAGGCCGAAGGCGATTACGAGTTCCGGATTCACCGTATCGGCGCTGAACCTGAATACCGAAGGGCCGGGGTTGAAACCGCCGATGCTCTCCGCCGCGAGGATCAGGAACACGGCGGCCGCGTTGCCTGGAATGCCAAGGGACAGCACCGGAATCAGATTGGCACCGGAAACGGAGGAATTCGCGGCTTCGGTCGCCGCGACACCTTCCGGAGCGCCGGTTCCGAACGCGGGGTCATCCGTGGACTTGACGCGTTCGTAACGGTTCCGGTTGAGGGAATAGCCGAGTGTCGCCGCCAGAGTGGATCCGATTCCGGGCAACGCGCCGATGGCCGTGCCGATCAGTGCGGAGCGCGCTATATACGGTGCCAGCCGACCGATGTCGCCTCGGTTCAGTCTCTGGTCACCCCGTTCCATAACCGGTTCAGGCGCCGCGCCGGATCTGCGCTCGCTCCTGAGATCCTCGATGCCCTTGAACACCTCGCCCAGAATTAGAACGCCCAGGACGGCCGTGGTTACGGGAAAGCCCCCGGCCAGACTCTGCGTTCCCATGCTGAGACGGGGATAGAAATCCTCTCCCGTTCCAACAAAGGACGCGAACAGTCCCAATCCCATCGAGATCAAACCCTTGCCTACGGAGTTTCCGATGACCGACGAGATGAACGCGAGCGAAAGGATCAGGAGGGCGGTTTTCTCGGGGAGGTCCAGGTAGGACTCAACCAGAATCGCCAGAAACGGAGCGCACAGGATCAGGACGACATCCGAGAACGTGTCGCCGGACGCGGAGGAGAAATGGGCGATCCGGAGTGCCTTGCCGGCCCGCCCGCCGCGCGCCATCGGATAGCCGTCGAGAGTGGTCATGAACGCGTCCGGCGTGCCGGGTGTGTTGAAGAGGATGGCGGGCACCGCGCCACCTACGGTCGCGCCCTTCATCACGCCGATCAGGAAACCCATCACCGGAAGCAGCGCGTCAGGGGTGAAGCCAAAGGCCGAGATCAGGATTGGCAGGGAAATCGCCATGGCGACCGGTCCCGCGAGCCCCGGCGTCGCGCCCGTCGCGATTCCCAGCAGGAACCCGAAGAGAATCATCGCCAGGGTTATGGAGATGGGGACTCCAAGGACGCTGAACATCTCCGGTCCGCCGAAAACGGCCAGAACGCCCAGGCGGATGTAATCGAACACCCCCATCAGACGTCACCGTTCGGGGGGAGCAGCAGATCCTCGAAGGGTAGGTCATAGACGGCGATCATCGCCAGCGTCGCCAGCGCACCGATCAATATCGAGCGGACCGTCACGCGTCCTTCGACTGAAGAGATCAGACCCGTCACCAGCAGGGAGCCGCCGAGGAAGAAACCGATGTGCTTCCACGGAATCGTGTTCCGCAGCGCGCGATATCCCTCCTCCGTCACCAGACCGGCCGCGGCGGGACCGGCCCAGCGCATCACCGCGTGGCTGACAGCCAGTATTGAAAGCAGAACCACGAGGAATCGCAGGTTGCCGGGCGTGACGCGGGTTTTCGCCGACGCCGTGCCGTCGCGGTGATGCACGAGCGCCCCTCCGGCAAGTACGAAACCCGCGGCCACCGTTGGCGCGAGCGCGTCACCGACCGAGACCTGCCGCCGTACGGTCTCAACCAGGCCCGTGGAGGTGTCTGAGGGAATCCACAGGAAAATCGCCGTGAGCGACGCCGCGATGCATCCTATGCCGAGGACATGATTCGTGATTGACCGGGGCCTCATGCAGTCCAGCCGTCGAATTCGGCGCCCCGGACACTTTCCGGTGTTCCGGAGCGCCGATTCCGGTTCACTCCGACGCCGCCGCCAGCAGCGCTCCGGCGTTTTCGAAGTCGCTGTTCACCAGCGCGTTGAGTTCCTCGCCCGTAATGACGGTCGGACCACCGAAAGAGTTTCGGATAACGCCGCCAGCTTTCGTGGATTCGTCCCGGACCACTTCGGCGATAGCCGAAGCTAGCGCTTCACCGGCTTCAGTCGGCATTCCCGCCGGACCGATGAACACGAAATAGCCGTCGGCGCTGAACTCGACTCCCAGATCGGACAGCAGGGGCGCGTCCGGGGTTTGCCCAAGTGGGGTTGACAGGGCGGACGCGAGATTCACCAGGTCACCGGCCGCCACTCCCTTGGACTGGATGCCGGCCATGAAACCGAGATCCATGTCACCCGCGTTGACCCCATTCATTACCGCACGGCCACCGGCCACCTGAATGATGTTCAGATCCACGCCGTTTCGCTTTCCAAGCAGATACGCGATGTCCGCCAGTTTGGGACTCATGACGCCGAACCTGATCCGCTCACCGTCCTTGGCCGCGGCGATCACGTCGTGGAAAGTGTTCCATCCCTTGGATGCCTGCGAGACGATACCCATCTGAAAGCCGGCGGTCGTGACGATTGGCGTGAAATCAGCGGGGGTTACGCCCGCTTCGGCGGCACGCATGTTGTACCCGAGCGTTTCCGTGACCACCATCCCGATGACGCTGCCGTCATTCGGCTCGTCCTTGATCGCCAGGGCGAGATTCATGCCTCCCTTGCCCGTGATCTGTTCCGGTACGATTGACCAACCGTGGCGCGTCTCCAGCTCTTCCGCGATTAGCCGCGCCTGCGTGTCGGCACCTCCGCCGGCCGCGAACGCGATAGCCAGCTTTATAGGCCCCGGCGGGGTCCAGTCGGTCGCCATCGCTGCCGTTGATCCCAACAGCGTCGCGAATGCGGCTATGGAAGCGGATATCAATGTTCTCATGTCGGTCTCCCTGACTCCGTGTTTCCGACCCAGTAGATTACCAATCGTATGAGGGGTCAACAAAAAGTTGACGTGTCAACGATTACCTGTATCCTGATCCCATTGGCCGTTGGTTTTTTGCGGGTGAGGGCGTCTCAGGAGCATGAATGTGAAGTCTAGCGAGCGTGGGGATTCGATACAGGACCAGCTGACGTTCCGTCTGTCGCGGCTGAACGCCAGACTGAATGCGCAGGCCTCCAGACTCCTTGGCGAAAACCATGGAATTTCCCTGACCCAGTGGCGGGTTCTGGTTCTGGTGCGCTCGCTTGACCGGCCCACGCTCACGGAGATCGCGCGGGAAAGTCAGCTGGACAAGGGCCAGCTCAGCCGCTGCATTCGCGGTATGCTTGCCAGCGGATTGGTAATGGCCAGCGAGAGTGAAACCGATCACCGGAAGAGCCGGTTATGTCTGACGGTGAAAGGCGAGCGGCTCCATAAGTATGCGTGGCCGGCCATGCGTTCGAGGCGGGAAATGCTCATGGATACGATGAGTGGGGCCGAGCGCCGGATAGTATTCGATGTGCTGGACAGGCTCGAGAGCGTTGCGCAGGTGGAGCTTGGGCCGTGAGCCAGTCCAATCTGCTCGTGATCATGTCAGACGAGCATCAGGCCCAGGCCATGGGGTGTGCGGGCCATCCATTCGTCCGAACGCCCAACCTCGACTCGCTGGCCGCGCGAGGGCTGCGGTTCACCGATGCCAGCACCCCGTCACCGATCTGCGTTCCCGCCCGCGCCTCGTTCGCGACCGGAAAATATGTCCACCAGACGCGGCTCTGGGACAACGCGATGCCATATGACGGGTCGATTCCGGGCTGGGGCCACGCCCTGCAGCGGGCGGGAATCTCAGTCGAGTCCATAGGAAAGCTACATTACCGCGATGTCGCCGACCCGACGGGATTCGATTTGGAGCATCTTCCGATGATGGTTGTGGACGGTGTTGGCATGGTCTGGGCCTCAATCCGCCGCGAGGACGAGCGCGTGACCGCGGGTGGCCGGATGCTCGGCGAATACATCGGACCCGGCAGCAGCGGGTATACCGAGTATGACGACGCCATCGTCATGCGGACCGCGGACTGGTTTCGAAACCGCGCCGCAGGCGGGGACGGGAGTCCATGGTGCCTGTTCGTCGGGCTGGTAGCGCCGCATTTTCCGCTCGTCGTGCCTCAGGAGTATTTCGATCTCTACCCCGTGGACACGCTTCCCGAGCCCAAGCTGGGTCCACGAACAGGATATGTCCGTCATCCCTGGGTTGAGCGGCAGAATGCCGTGATGGACAGTGAGGGGCAGTTCAGCGATACTGGTGAACGCCTGCGCGCGATGGCCGCGTACTACGGTCTTTGCTCCAGGCTGGACCATTCCGTGGGCAGGATACTGAACTCACTCGATGAGGCGGGTTACGGCAGGACGACGACCGTGGTCTACACCTCCGATCATGGCGACAATGTCGGCGCGCGCGGGTTGTGGGGAAAGTCGAATTTCTATCAGGAGAGCGTGGCGGTGCCATTGATCATGGCCGGGCCTGGCGTTCCGGTGGGAGTCTGCGACACGCCGGTAAGCTTGCTTGATCTTTCGGCGAGCATTCCAGCGCATTTCGGCGTGGAATTCCACTGTATGGGGCGTCCGTTGACCGGTATCGCCACCGGACCCGCCGATCCGGAACGCCAGGTGTTCAGCGAATATCATGCGTTGGGTGCGGTATCGGGCGCTTTCATGCTCAGGAAGGGGCACTGGAAGTACATCCACTACGTCGGTTTTCCCCCTGAGCTGTTCGATCTGGACTCGGATCCACAGGAGCTTGAGGATTTGGGCTCGGAACCGGCCCATGCCCGGGTCGTTGACATGATGCATGCCGGGCTGGAGCGCATATGCGACCCGGTGGCGGTCGACGAGATGGCTTTCGCCGATCAGGCCGCGATGGTGGAGCGCTACGGTGGGCGAGGGGAAGCGCTGAAGCTCGGCATGCGGGGAGCCACACCGGCGCCGGAAACGCGGACGTGAGACTGACGATTCTCGGATCCGGTTCTCCGGAGCCGAGCGCCAGCCGCGCGTCGTCGGGCTATCTCGTTGAGGTCGGAGAGGACAGACTGCTGTTTGATTGCGGTGGAGGCGTGTTCGACCGGTTGCTGCAGGCCGGTTTACGGCCCTCGGACGTGGACTATGTTTTTTTCAGCCACCTGCATTCCGATCACATGATGGACTACGCCAGGCTTGTCCACGCGGCCTGGGACGAAAGTGGAGTGTCACCCAAAGTCATCGGCCCGAAGCCGATTGCCTCGATGACGCGCGGGCTGTTCGGGCCGGACGGAGTTTTTGCCGCCGACCTGCGCGCGCGAACCGAACTTGCGCCGAGCCAGCGGCTCTGGCTGTCACGCGGTGGTTCGCTTCCACGTCCCTTACCCACGCCGGAGATCACCGAGATCGCCGCCGGATGGGCGATGGATGGCGGTGGTTGGCGTATCATGACCTGTGAGGTTCCACATGCCCAGCCCATACTCGAGTGCATGGCGTTCAGGGTGGAGACGTCCGGGGGTAGCTTCGTCTATTCGGGTGACGCGGGTCTCTGCGAAGGGTTTGAGCGCTTTAGCCGGAACGCGGACGTTCTGCTGCACTGGTGCTACCGTCTGGACGGCGAGCGGTCCCATCCGGAGATGGAGTCGCTGACGCCGACTCCTTCGGAGATCGCCCGCATGGCCCGGCGGGCAGGGGTGAAGCGGCTGCTGCTCACGCATTTCAGGGTGCATATGGATGTGCCCGCGAGGCGCGCGGGAGCCGTCGCGGCGCTCAGGGAGACTTTCGGCGAGACGTCCGAGGTGGTGGAGGATCTGAAAGTCTACGACATCGGCGACCGGGGTGTTGCCCGACGCCCGTCGGTTCGGAAAGCCAGCCAAGGGACCTGAGCGTGCTGTCGGCTTCGGCCGCGCGCCCGGGGGATCGCGGCCTGGCTGTCATTCAGCGACGCCGAGGCTAGGACGCGGCTGATGGGGATTTTGCCAAATTTCACGAAGGTAGCCACCTAGT
>JAPOUP010000081.1 GCA_026708635.1 Rhodobacter sp. | reverse complement strand
CCGGTTAGGCTCGGATCCAAAGGGACCGAGCCGTTTCCGTGCGGAATCGGGGGGGTCGGAGGGCGCGAAAAGCGCAACGCCCGGCCCTTCCCTCCGCTCGGGCTCCGCCCTCGCTCCGGAAAGGGCCGGGCGTTGCGCTTCGGAGTGGCGCCGGGGTAGGTATATAATCTCCATTGAGAAGGGGCATCCCGGAGCCACTATGGTTGCAGGTATGGCCGGGAGGTGACTGGCCCATCACGATGTCGGCGATATCCGAGAGCCAATTAGTCGACATGCGAAACCTGCTCCAGCTTCTTCTGGATGAGGGTGATTGTTTCATCCGGCTAGGCGAACTGCTCCTCCGGCGTCTCTACATATTCCACCGATTCCGCAAATGACACGCCGTCATGTTCGGTCACCGCAGTTCCAGCCAGAAGGCTGTATGCGATCCGGAGACAGTCATTCATGGACGCATCCCTTTCGGTTAAGCCAAATATGCTCCCGCTCGATCTCCCGGTGAAACCGCTCCGGAAGCCGTGCCCAGTCCCGGGCTTCGACCAGGAACGGGATGTTCGACTCCCTGACGGCGTCCGCGAAATCCGCCAACCGACCGGGGGGAAGTTCCTGCAAACCCGGCCCCCGCAGAACAAGGTCGAGATCGCTGCCATCATGGCTGCGTCCGTTGACGCGGCTGCCGTAGACCCAGGCGTCGACGCCCGGCAAGTGCTCCCGCAGAAGGCGCAAGAGGAGTTCCCGGTGGCGGTCGTGCAGATGCAAGACCTCAGCCATCCTCCGCTCCCTCGATCACCTCAGCTAGCGCCTTCGCATCGGCGATGAAGGAGGGAAGAAGTTTCAGCGTCGTTTCGGCAAAGTCCTTTCCATAATCATGCGCGGTGTCGTTGCGGTTGTCGCGGTAACCTAGCCATCGCTCCACTGCATCGCATTCGATAAGGTCGTGGTGGGCGGCGTGGCGGAACAGATCCTTGAAGGTGAGGCGGTCGGCTTGCCGATTGCTGGCGAAGTACGCCCCTAGCCGCTTACGCAGCAGTTTGCCGCTTTGTTCCAGAACGAGCTCGAACTCCTTTACGCAGGCTGCACGATAGATGTCGCGCATGACATCGTCCTTAGCGATCCCGAATTCTTGAATCCCTTCCAGCGCCCGCTCGAGTGAGGTTATGCATCGGCGCAGGAAGATCGTGTCGATGCTCATTCGGCTCCGCTCCCGAAACCCAGGGCCTCCAGATTGGCGGCGATGGCTCTGGTCCGAAGGTGCGACCACCGCGCTTCCTTCGGGACCCAGAATACGTTCTCGGCGAGATACTTCTCGGGGTCTTCCACGTCAGCCAGGTCTTCCTCGAGCAGCGCCGCGCGCTTGGCCTCGAAGGCGTCCGAGATGTATTTTAGGAAGATCAGGCCGAGCGCGACATGCTTGTAGTCGGACGGCTCCATATTGCCCCGCAGCTTGTCCGCCGCCGCCCAGAGCCTGGCCTCGAACCCGAGATTGGCGCCGTTCCTCCTCGCCGGCCCGTCGCCTGTTTCCTTTGGTAGCGCCTTCATGCCTGTCTCGATCATGTTCGCACCCGCACCCTCGGCGCGTGAAGCGCAGGTTCCCCGAGGATGGATGAGAGGTTGACCAGCGACCCAGGCGGCATTCGTTACGGCTGCTTCCTTCCGGACCTGACCGGGTTGGCGAGGCGCCTGCCCGCGCCAACCTCTCGGAGATGGAAATAAAGCATGGACGCGCTGTATTCAATGACCTCAGGAAGAATCAGGGGATTCGCTCCACATCGGGTGTCGTACCTCTCTGTGGAACGGGGGCTCTTGAATATCGCCAGAACTGGAGTGAAGCATGCGGCTTGTGGAGACCGTGACGTTCGGAGGCTCCGGCCTGAACCGCGCGGCGCAACTGCGCACCGACCCGGACAGAGCATCGGAACTGGAGAAATCCAGCCGCGCCCGGGGACTGCCCGTCTGGCGCGGCAAACCGCTTTTTGCCGGCGAGGCACGTGACCGGGCTGGCTGGCTGGCACTCGATCACGGGATATTCCGCCACGCGTCCGAAACTCCCGTGTTTCTGGGACTCGACGGGAATAATCCACGTTACTGCCTGGATGTCTCTCCTTGGGTGCCGGACAGTCCACCCAACGCCATCGGCGCTTTTGTCGATCCATCCGAACAGGTCCATCCCGATCTTGGGAATGGCTTCGCTTTCGTCGATCTCCGCCATGGTATGACACGGCTTACGGCGAGAGACGCCGAATTGGCGGCAACCGCGAAGGCCCTGCTCGGATGGCATGGGAAGCATCGGTTCTGTCCACGGTGCGGGGCTCCGACCACGATGGCCGTCGGCGGCTGGCAGCGTGACTGCGGCGACTGCGAGGCCACCCATTTTCCGCGCACGGACCCGGTTGTCATCATGCTGGTCAACCACGGCAACAGTTTGCTCGTCGGCCGCAGTCACGCCTGGCCCGACGGTTTGTATTCGCTTCTTGCGGGGTTCGTCGAACCCGGTGAGACGATCGAGGCCGCGGCGCGGCGCGAGGTCTTCGAGGAGGCCGGCGTGAAGGTGGGCGCGGTGCGGTATCTGAGTTCGCAGCCATGGCCCTTTCCGGCTTCCCTGATGATTGGATGCCAGTGTCATGCGCTCGGTAACCGGCTCAGGATCGACCGAACGGAACTCGAGGACGCGATCTGGGTAACGCGGGAAGGGATGATGGAGGTCATCGCCGGCAAAAGTGGCCGCCTGAAGCCTGCCCGACAGGGTTCGATCGCGCGGTTCCTGATAGAGAACTGGCTGGCGGACAGGCTTGACTGAACCGTCCCGGATCCGCATCCGCCCGTCAGCGTCGTCGTCGGTCAGCTGGATAGGTGCCAAGGATCCTCATGAAGGAAGTGAAATACCTGAGCTCCTCCAGTGCCCGCTTCACGGGTGGATCCTCGGGATGGCCTTCGATATCCGCGTAGAACTGGGTCGCGGTGAACGAACCGTCAACCATGTAGCTTTCCAGCTTTGTCATGTTCACGCCATTCGTCGCGAAACCCCCCATGGCTTTGTAGAGAGCGGCGGGCAGGTTGCGGACACGGAACACGAAAGTGGTCAGCATCGCGTCATCCCTTCGGCGAGGGTCGTTTTCGCGGGACATGATGAGAAAGCGGGTCGTGTTCCGGTCATGGTCCTCGATATGGCGCGCGAGTGTTTCAAGACCGTAAATCTCGCCCGCGAGCTCTGACGCAAGCGCCGATACGGCGGGATCCTTGAGCTCCGCCACATCCCGGGCCGCTCCGGCGGTGTCGATGGATACTACCCGGCGAATTCCATGCTCGCGGCAGAAGTTAAGGCACTGGCCGAGCAGTACACTATGGCTGCGGGCCTCCATGACCTGTTCCAGAGCCGTTCCGGGAATCGCCAGTAGATTGATATGGACACGAACGAAGACCTCATCGACGATATGGAGGCCGGATTCCGGAAGGAGTCGGTGAATGTCGGCGACGCGCCCGTAAGTCGAGTTCTCGATCGGCAGCATGGCAAGATCCACCTGGCCATCACGGACCGCTTCGATCACGTCCTCAAAGGCGCGGCAGGGCACGGCCTCGGAACCGGGTCTGGCCTCACGGCAGGCCTGGTGTGAATATGCGCCGGGTTCACCCTGAAATGCGATACGTTCGGTCATTTGTCACAACCCGTTCCTGTTACTGGGCCCTCAAGGGCGTTGTTTCGTCGCGCCTCATATATCTTGAATCACATGCGCAGAAGTGGATAAATGGCTTCGGTCTCTCTGTAGGGCGGTCTGTGGAGCGCAACGCGACATGTTCGACACAATGACAGCGACAAAGATCGTGGGCGGCTTCTGCGGCATGTTCCTCGTATTCCTTCTGGGTAACTGGGCGGCGGAATCGCTTTACCATGTTGGCGGTGGCCACGGCGGTGAACATGCCCAAGCCTACACGATCGATACCGGAGAAAGCGATTCAACGGACGCTCCCGCCGTGGTGGAGGCCAGCTTCGCCGAAGTTTACGCCGCCGCCGACGCCGCCGCCGGTGAGAGGCTCTTCAAGGCCTGCAGGGCGTGTCACAAGGTCGAGGATGGGGAGAACGGTACCGGACCGCATCTTCATAACATCGTGGGCCGCGCGGTCTCGACGGTGGAAGGGTTCCGCTACTCCGGCGCTCTCATAGCCGTCACGGAACTCTGGGGCCCCGAGGAGCTCAACGCTTTCCTCGAAGACCCGAAAGGTTTCGCGCCAGGCACAAAGATGGCCTACAGAGGGATGAAGGATATCGAGGACCGCGCCAATCTGATAGCCTGGCTTGAGGAAATTGGACGCTGAACGGTTCCGCGTAACCGTGTTCGCCGGAGCAAGGGTTCGTTCCCTCGTCCCGGACATGAAACACGCAAGAATTCTCCCGAAATCGTTTTAAGCCGGAAACGCGTGATATTTCGTTCGCCTTGAATTAGAGAGCCATGGTGGCCTTATTCGCCGAGATGGACAGGGAGGGAAGGGAATGGGAAGAAATATCCGGGAAATCGTCCGAAGCGCCTTTCCGATAGTGAATGTTCGATCCGCGTCCGCGGCGGCGGTTTGCGGCACGCTCATTGCCTTGGCGCTGCCGGAGGCGCCCCTGGCCCAGACTGTCAGGTCCCATGGCGTCTCGACGTTTGGTGACCTGTCCCTTCCGGTGGATTTCGAGCACCTGCCATACGTGAATCCAGACGCCCCCAAGGGCGGTGAGATGTCTCTCTCGTGGTCGTCGGGATCGTTCGATTCGATTCATCCCTATACGCGGAAGGGCCGCTCGGCGGTGCTGTCCAGCATCTTTTTCGAGTCGATGCTGGAGAACCCTTCCCACGTGGTGGGAGAGGCGTACTGCCTGTTATGCGAATACATCGAATATCCCGAGGACAGGGAGTGGGTGATTTTCAGTATCAGGGACGAAGCGAGATTCTCCGACGGCTCGAACCTTACCGCGCACGACGCGATGTTCAGCTACGAGATCCTGAGAGACGAGGGTTTGCCCAGTTTCCGCGCCTCCATCGTCAAGACCATCGCCGGAGCGGAGGTTCTGGATGATCGGCGTATCCGGTTCACCTTTGCCGAAACCGCCCCGATTCGCGGTCGAATCGAGGCGGCGGGGGGACTGCCGGTGTTTTCCAGGGCCAGCCATGAAGCGAGTGGGATCGCTTTTTCGGAGAGTCGGCTGGAGCCTCTGACCGGCTCGGGAGCCTATGTGCTGGATACGATTGACGTGGGAACGCGGACGATATTCAGGCGTAATCCGGACTATTGGGCCAACGATCTGCCGATGACGCGGGGGCGGAACAATTTTGATACGATCCGAATAGAATACTATGGTGACGGAAATGCCGCGTTCGAGGGCTTCAAGGCCGGAAGTTACCACTTCCGGCAGGAAAACAGTTCCAAAGCGTGGGCTACGTCATACGACTTTCCCGGGCTACATGCGGGCCATGTGGTCAGGAAGGAATTTCCGGACGACACGATCACCTCCGGTCAGTCATTCGTGATCAACCTGAGGCGCGAGAAATTCCAGGACGTGCGTGTCCGTGACGCGATCGCGCTCATGTTCAACTTTGAATGGACCAACAAGACGCTGTTCTTCGATATTTATGAACAGGGATCGTCTTTCTGGCAGAACTCCGATCTTGAGGCGACCGGACTGCCATCGCCCGAGGAACTGAAAGTCCTCGATCCCCTGCGTGACGGGCTGCGTGAGGAAATATTCACCCAGGAGGTTTATACCCTTACGCCCTCGAACCCGGACGAAGCCCGCGACCGGCGCAAGGCGCGGAGGGCGCTGCGGCTCCTGCAGGACGCTGGCTACGAGGCGGGCGACGACGGACTTCTGCGCAGGAATGGCGAGACCCTTGACGTCGAGTTCCTGAATTCCAGCCCATTATTCGATCGGATCATCAATCCCTATGTCGAGAACCTGCGGTCGATCGGAGTGGACGCCCGTCTCAGCCGCGTGGATGACGCTCAGGAGACGCAGCGGACAAGGGACCATGATTTTGACATCGTCACGGACCATATCCCCATGGGTTACGAGCCGGGTTCGGAGCTGCGTCAGTATTTCGGCTCCGAGAGCAAGGAAGTTTCGGTCTTCAACACGGCAGGTGTGGGCAACGACGCGCTTGATTCCGTCGTCGAGGCGGTCATAGCCGCCGAGACCAGGGATGAGATGATCGTCGCCGCAAGAGCGCTTGACCGCGTTCTCCGTTGGGAAAGGTTCCGCGTGCCGCAATGGTATAATCCGAACCATTTGGTGGCGTATTTCGATATGTTTGAGTACCCTGACCCTCTGCCGCGTTATGCGCTCGGCTTTCTGGACTTCTGGTGGTGGAACGCGGAGAAGGCCAAGGCACTCAAGGCGGCCGGCGCGTTTTAGGGCGGGAACCGCCGCGTGGGTGCCTATATCCTGAGAAGGCTGCTACTGGTCTTCCCGACGCTTTTCGGAATTATGCTGGTGAACTTCGCGCTCACCCAGTTTGTTCCAGGCGGGCCTATAGAACAGGTCATCGCGCAGCTTGAGGGCGAGGGCGATGTGTTCGAGGCGATTGCCGGCAGCGGTTCTGAGGCGGAAACGTCGTTCGCGGACGAATCGGGATATGTCGGTGGCAGGGGTCTGCCGCCGGACTTTCTCGATGACCTGAGGATCCAGTTCGAATTCGCCCGGATCGAATGCGACGGGGGCTACGAGGGCGAACCGGATCTGGAGGCACCCGAGTGCTCAGCCGTTCAGATTCCCGGCACCGAGCGATTCTTCCGCATGATATGGAAATACGTCAGGCTGGATTTTGGCGAGAGCTATTTCCGCTCCGTCGGCGTTCTCGAACTGGTGATGGAAAAGCTTCCGGTGTCAATTTCGCTGGGCCTCTGGTCAGTCCTGCTCATCTATCTGGTTTCAATTCCGCTTGGCGTCCGCAAGGCGGTCCGCGACGGCACGCCGTTCGACACCTGGACATCCACCGCGATCATCGTCGGTTACGCAATTCCGGGTTTCCTGTTCGCGATCCTGCTTTTGGTGCTCTTCGCGGGCGGGACGTATTGGAAGATTTTCCCGCTCCGGGGCCTGACTTCGGATAATTTCGAGGAACTGTCGATTGTAGGACAGATCGCCGACTATTTCTGGCACATCACCCTACCGATCATTGCCTATTCGATCGCCGGTTTCGCGTCGCTGACGCTGTTGACGAAGAACTCTTTCCTAGACCAGATCAACATGCACTACGTCGTCACCGCGAAAGCCAAGGGGCTTTCCGAGGAGAGGGTGCTCTATGGTCACATCTTCCGCAATGCGATGCTGATCGTGATATCGGGATTTCCCGGCCAGTTCATCGCGATTTTTTTCAGCGGATCGTTGATAATCGAGACGATCTTTTCACTTGACGGTCTGGGGCGGCTTGGCTTCGAGGCGGCGGTGGCCCGGGACTATTCGGTTATCTTCGGCACGCTCTTCTTCTTCGGTCTTATCAGTCTTGTCGTCGGGATCCTGAGCGATCTCATGTACGTCTTCGTCGATCCCCGGATCGACTTCGAGACGAGGGAAACGTAGATGCCGGTGGCCGACGCGACCGTTCGGTCCAGTAGGCGGCCGGCGGGTGGGGGCCCGGCCGTTCCGCCCAGGCGGTCCCGTTTTTCGCTGTCTCCGCTCAACCGGCGCCGCTGGCACGGTTTCAGGCGAAATCGCCGGGCTTATTGGTCGCTCATAGTTTTCTGCATCCTGTTCGGTCTGTCGCTCTTCGCTGATTTCATCGCCAACGACCGACCGATCCTCGTTCAGTACCGCGGCGGTCTCCACATGCCGATCTTCATGTTCTATCCGGAGACCGCGTTTGGCGGGGATTTCCGGACGGAGGCGGTTTATAGCGACATTGAAGTGAGATGCCTGATCGTTTCGGGCGGACTGCCGGAATGCTTTGACGATCCGGAGAATGTCCTCGCTGACGCCGCGGGTGGTGAAGCCAGCGGAAAGGCCATCGATAAGGGATGGATACTCTGGGCACCGGTGCCCTACAGCTACGACACCATCGTCGACACCGGAGGAGTCGCGCCAGGCCCGCCAAGTTCGCTGAACTGGCTGGGTACCGACGATACTTCCCGAGATGTCGCCGCGAGGGTGATTCACGGTTTCCGCCTATCGGTCCTGTTCACGATTATCGTAACCGTGATCTCCACAATCGTCGGAGTGGGCGCGGGTGCGATCCAGGGGTATTTCGGCGGTCGGCTGGACCTGTTCCTTCAGCGGATTATCGAGATCTGGATCTCAACCCCGTCTCTATACATCATCATTATCGTATTCGCGATTTTCGGGCGTAGTTTCTGGATGCTTGTGTTTCTGACCGCCCTGTTCAGCTGGACTGCCCTGGTTGGCGTCGTGCGCGCCGAGTTCCTGCGCGCGCGGAATTTCGAATATGTCCGCGCGGCGCGGGCACTCGGAGTCAGCAGCTGGACGATCATGTTCCGGCATCTCCTGCCCAACGCAATGGTCGCTACGGTGACTCTGCTGCCGTTCCTGATCACGGGGACCATCGGTACGCTGGCGGGGCTGGACTTCCTCGGCTATGGCCTTCCGTCCTCCGCCCCTTCGCTCGGGGAACTGACGCTTCAGGCGAAACAGAACCTGCAGGCTCCATGGCTGGGGTTCACCGCTTTTTTCACCTTCGCGGTGATGCTTTCGCTTCTGGTGTTCATTTTCGAGGGGGTCCGCGACGCCTTCGATCCGAGAAAAACCTTCCAATGACTCCGTCCGGCGATCGAGTCCAATGAATGCCTTGCTGGAGGTCCGCGACCTGAGTGTCCGCTTCCGCCACGAAGGCGGGGCTACCGAGGCGGTCAGGGGTGTATCCTTTGATGTCGGCAGGGGCGAGACCGTCGCGCTCGTCGGCGAATCCGGCTCGGGTAAGTCAGTCTCGGCACTTTCGACGGTATCGCTCCTTCCGGACAACGCCACCATCAGCGGTTCCGTAACTTACCGCGGCACTCAGATGGTCGGCGCGCCGGAAGGCGATCTGCGCAAAGTGCGCGGCAATGACATCAGTTTCATTTTCCAGGAGCCGATGACATCGCTGAATCCCCTGCACACACTGAAAAAGCAGATCGGGGAAAGTCTCGCGCTGCATCAGGGCCTGACCGGCGAGGCGGCGCGGATCCGAATCGTGCGGCTCCTTACGCGGGTGGGTATCGACAGACCCGAGCAGCGTATGAACGCTTACCCGCATGAACTTTCCGGAGGGCAGCGCCAGCGGGTGATGATTGCCATGGCGTTGGCGAACGGCCCGGATCTTCTGGTCGCGGACGAGCCGACCACCGCTCTCGACGTTACGATCGAGGCGCAGATCCTGGAACTGCTTCATGAGCTGAAACGTACGGAAGCCATGAGCCTTCTGTTCATCACCCACGATCTGGGGATCGTCCGACGCATCGCCGATCGTGTCTGCGTGATGCAGGACGGCAGTATCGTCGAGCAGGGGACCGTCGCGGAGATATTCGGAAATCCAGGGCACCCCTACACCAGGAAACTTCTGGGGGCCCAGGCGGCCGGATCGCCCAATCCGGTGCCTGACGGCGCGGAGACGGTGGTGGAGACGGATAGCCTTCGGGTCTGGTTTCCGATCAAGCGTGGGCTCATGCGCCGGGTAACGGACCACATAAAGGCGGTGAACGCGGCAAGCGTCAGCGTCCGGGCAGGGGAGACCCTGGGCATTGTCGGCGAGAGCGGTTCCGGCAAGACCACGCTGGCGTTGGCCATTACGCGACTCGTCCGGTCACGGGGCAGGATCGTGTTTCTTGGCCGGGACATCTCATATGCGCTGGATGGTGTGGATGTTCGTCCAAGGACCGGAAAGACGGAGCGGAGGGGCGGGAACTCCACCTGGATCGATCGATTTTTCGGATCGGGGTCCGAGCGTGGGAGGTTGCGTGAGCTTAGACGCGACATGCAGATCGTCTTCCAGGACCCGTATGGGTCGCTATCACCCAGAATGACCGTTGAGGAGATAATCTCGGAGGGACTGGGAGTCCATCGAATCGACCACGGCGGATCCGGAAGCGAGATGGTCGCGGGGATCATGGACGAGGTCGGTCTCGATCCCGTGCTCATGCATCGCTATCCGCACGAATTTTCCGGTGGCCAGCGCCAGCGCATCGCCATCGCCCGAGCCATGATACTGCGTCCGAGGCTTCTGGTTCTCGACGAACCGACCTCGGCGCTTGACATGACGGTACAGGTCCAGATCGTGGAGCTGCTGCGCGACTTACAGCGGCGGCATGGGCTGGCCTTTCTGTTTATCAGTCATGATCTAAAGGTGGTGCGCGCGTTGAGTCACAGGATCATCGTGATGAAACGGGGTGACATCGTAGAGACCGGAGAGACCGGTTCGATTTTCGAAAGCCCGAAAACCGATTACACCCGGGAGCTGATGGCCGCGGCGTTTGGAGCCGGTTAATCGCCCTATACGAATTCGCGTGACGGGTATGTTAAATCACCCCCGCTAAAATCCGGTCCGGCGTCACTTATGGATAAGGTGGGCACCGACCGTCAACATAACTGAAAAAGCCCGTTTTCCGGGAAAAACCGCTCGACCGCGGAGTTCTGCAAGAGGCCCAAAGGTTTGATTTTCCTG